>NZ_JBHWUI010000107.1:0-30393 GCF_042737525.1 Kitasatospora sp. NPDC059973
CGGTCGGGGCGCCGGCCGGCACGGCGGCGGTCAGTCCAGCGCCGTCAGCTGGTCGAGGAACCACTGCTGCGGCGGCAGCGCCGTCGAGGCGGCGGCGAGGCGCTTGGTCCGGTCGGCCCGCTCGCCCTCGGGCATGGTGAGCGCCGTGTGCAGGGCCTCCGCGGTGGCGATGACGTCGTACGGGTTGACGCACAGGGCGTCGTCGGCCAGCTCCGCGTGGGCGCCGGCCTCGCGGGAGAGCACCAGGGCGCAGCCGCGGTCGGAGACCACCGGTACCTCCTTGGCCACCAGGTTCATGCCGTCGCGGATCGGGTTCACCAGGGCGACGTCGGCCAGCCGGTAGGCCGCGAGGGAGCGCGGGAAGTCGTCGTTGACGTGCAGGATCAGCGGCTGCCAGTCGGCGGTGCCGAACTCCGCGTTGATCTCGGCGGCGAGCCGCTCGACCTCGGCGGTGTAGGCGCGGTACTCGGCGAGGTCGGTGCGCGAGGGGTAGGCGAAGGCGATGTGCACCACGCTGTCCAGCCACTCGGGGCGGGTGCGGAGCAGGTGCCGGTAGGCCTGGAAGCCGCGGACGATGTTCTTGCTCAGCTCGGTGCGGTCGACCCGGACGACCGTGCGCCGCCCGCCGACCGCCTCGCGCAGGGTGGCGAGCCGCTCGTCGACGTCCGGGCGGTGGGACCGCTCGCGCAGGAAGTCGGCGTCGGCCCCGAGGGCGTGCACGCCGAGCCGGGTGGTGCGGCCCGCGTGCGTCACGGTGAGGGCCTCGCGGTCGACGTCCGCGCCGAGGACGTCCGCGCAGCAGTCGGCGAAGGCGAGGGCCCAGCGGCGGGTGAGGAAGGCGGCCCGGTCGGCGCCGAGGATGCCGGTCAGGACGCTCTCGGCGACGTCGTCCGGCAGCAGCCGGAAGTACTCGGGCGGGGCCCACGGGGTGTGCGAGAAGTGGCCGATGCGCAGGTCGGGGCGGGCGGTCCGGAGCAGGGCCGGGGCCAGCGAGAGGTGGTAGTCCTGGATCAGTACCGCGGCCCCGGGCGCGGCCTCGGCGGCGAGGGCCTCGGCGAAGGCGGCGTTGTAGGCGCGGTAGGACTGCCATTCGGAGCGGAACTCCGCGCCGAAGGAGGGGGCCGTCGGGGTGGCGTAGAGCAGGTGGTGGACGAACCAGAGGGTGGAGTTGGCGACGCCGTTGTAGGCGGCCGCGAAGGTCTCCGGGTCTATGTCCAGCATCCGGACGGCCTGTCCGCCGACGTCGTGGCCGGCCCGGTCGAGGCGGCCGTCGGGTGCCTCCCGGGCGGCCCGGCGGTCGGCGTCGCCGAGCGCCGCGCAGACCCAGACGGCATGCGGGTCGTCGATCGCGGAGAGTCCGGACACCAGCCCGCCGCCGCCCCGGCGCAGGCTCAGGGTGCCGTCGGCCGCGGTACTGAATGACACCGGTCCCCGGTTGGAGGCCACCAGTACGGTGGCGGAACCGGTCGCACTCGAACGTTCGGTCGTGAGATCGCCCATGGTTGGTACGTTGCCGTGGGCCCGGGTCGGCAAACCCCCGTCCGGCGTCAGGCCTGGTGGCCGTGGTGGGCGGCGTACTCCGGGACGGTGTGCATCGGGGGCCGTTCCTCCGCCGTGATCGCATGG
Source organism: Kitasatospora sp. NPDC059973 (assembly GCF_042737525.1). Classification (NCBI taxonomy): domain Bacteria; kingdom Bacillati; phylum Actinomycetota; class Actinomycetes; order Kitasatosporales; family Streptomycetaceae; genus Kitasatospora; species Kitasatospora sp. NPDC059973. The sequence continues at coordinate 1,627 of NZ_JBHWUI010000107.1, forward strand.
GTGTGCGGGGTGAAGATGGCGGCGCCGCCGGCCGGGGGCCCGGCCGCGGTGCGCGGGTCCCGGGTGAACTGGGTGAGCAGCGGATGGACCAGGTCGGCGGAGGCCTTCAGCCGGTGGGTCCGGTCCAGGCGTTCCAGGGCGGTGCGGTAGATGGTGGCGGCCATCCGGCCGAGTGCCTGGCTGTCCTGGTGGCGGTGGTGGCGTACGCCGACGTCCACCTGGGCGAGGGCGTCCAGGCCGGCGAGCTCCAGGGCGTCCACCAGGAGGCCGAGCTCGACGCCGTAGCCGGTGGGGAACGGCAGCCGTTCGAGCAGCGAGCGGCGGGCCGCGTACTCGCCGCCGAGCGGCTGGACGAAACCGGCGAGTTCCGGCCAGTGCAGGTTGAGCAGGGGGCGGGCGACCAGCTCGGTGACCCGTCCGCCGCCGGAGGGGACCACGGCGGCGTCGCCGGAGCCGGAGCCGTTCGTCACTTCGAGCGGCCGGTCGTACATGGCCTTGACCAGTTGGATGTCCGGCTCGGTGAGCAGCGGGCCGATGATGCCGGAGACGAAGGCGGGGTCGAAGGAGCGCAGGTCGGCGTCGACGAAGCAGACGATCTCGCCGCTGGTGACCAGCAGCGAGCGCCAGAGCACCTCGCCCTTGCCGGGGGAGGCGGGCAGCCGGGGCAGGATGTCGTCGCGGTGGACGACCCGGGCGCCGGCCTCGGCGGCCGCGGCGGCGGTGCCGTCGACGGAGCCGGAGTCGACGACGACGAGTTCGTCGACGAGGGGCAGGCGCTCCATCAGCTCGCGGCGCACGGTGCGGACGATGTCGCCGACGGTGGCCTCCTCGTCCAGGGCGGGCAGCACCACGCTGACGGTGCCGGCCCGACCCGCCGCCTGCTTGGCCGCCAGCAGGGCGCCCACCGGGCGGTCGGCCGCGCTCCAGGAGCGGCGGCGCAGCCAGGACGCCGCCTTCGGGAGGAGCGCGGGTGTCGGTTCGGCGGGCACGGAACTCTCCTCGACGGGTCGGGGTGGGACGGGGCATCTCGCGTGGCGGACGGTCCCGTTCAGGGTTGACGCCTTCGGATACAGTCTTCGTACAGCGATCGGACCTTCGCACGCCGGGGTCGCCGCTGAGCAGGACCACAACTTCACAGAGCTCATCCAGAGGGACTGAGGGAACGGCCCGTTGACGTCCCGGCAACCTTCTCGCACGGCTGGCCTCCGGCCCCGGCGGGACAGGTGCCAATTCCGGCCTGTGGCGCGCCCGCGTCACGGGGAAGATGAGGAGAGAGGCCTCCGCCATCATGGCTATCGACACCGCCGCAGCCGCCCCCGCGACCGTTGATCTCGGTCCCGCCGTCGCACTGTCCTGTCGGGAGTGCGGTACCCGGTTCCCGCTCGGTCCCAGCTTCGCCTGCCTGGAGTGCTTCGGGCCGCTGGAGATCGCCTACGACTTCGGGAGCGAGGGCGCGGAGGAGCTCCGCAAGCGGATCGAGGCCGGTCCGGCGTCGATCTGGCGCTACGCCCCGCTGCTGCCCGTCCCGGCCGACGTGGCCGACAAGCCGAACCTCAACCCGGGGTGGACCCCGCTGGTGAAGGCGGACAACCTGGGCCGCGAGCTCGGGTTCACCGCCCAGCTGCACGTCAAGGACGACTCCGGCAACCCGACGCACTCCTTCAAGGACCGGGTGGTCGCCTGCGCGATCGAGGCGGCCCGCGCGTTCCGCTTCACGACCCTCTCCTGCTCCTCGACCGGCAACCTGGCCGGCGCGGTGGGCGCGGCGGCGGCCCGGGCCGGGTTCAAGTCCTGCGTGTTCATCCCGCACGACCTGGAGCAGGGCAAGGTCGTCATGGCCGGTGTCTACGGCGGCGAGCTGGTCGGCATCGAGGGCAACTACGACGACGTGAACCGCTTCTGCTCGGAGCTGATCGGCGACCCGGCCGGTGAGGGCTGGGGCTTCGTCAACGTCAACCTGCGCCCGTACTACGGCGAGGGCTCCAAGACGCTGGCGTACGAGATCTGCGAGCAGCTCGGCTGGCGGCTGCCGGAGCAGATCGTCATCCCGATCGCCTCGGGCTCGCAGCTGACGAAGATCGACAAGGGCCTGCAGGAGCTGATCAAGCTGGGCCTGGTCGAGGACCGGCCCTACCGGATCTTCGGCGCCCAGGCGGCGGGCTGCTCGCCGGTGTCGGCGGCCTTCAAGGCCGGCCAGGACGTGATCCGGCCGGTCAAGCCGGACACCATCGCCAAGTCGCTGGCGATCGGCAACCCGGCCGACGGCCCCTACGTGCTGGACATCGCCCGGCGCACCGGCGGGGCGGTCGAGGACGTCACCGACGCCGAGGTGGTCGCCGCGATCAAGCTGCTGGCCCGGACCGAGGGCATCTTCGCCGAGACCGCGGGCGGGGTGACCGTCGGCGTGCTGAAGAAGCTGGTCGAGACCGGACAGCTGGATCCGGCCAAGGAGACCGTCGCGATCAACACCGGTGACGGCCTGAAGACGCTGGACGCCGTCTCCGACTCCGGGATGACCACCGTCATCCGCCCGACGCTGGCCTCGTTCCGCGACGCCGGCCTCGCGTCCGCCTGACCCGTCCGCAGCCCCCGCAGCCCGTACCGGCCGCCCGGCCGCACCGCCCGAGGAGATCCCCCATGAGCGCCACCGTCCGCATCCCGACCATCCTGCGCACCTACACCGGCGGCGCCGCCGAGGTGGCCGCCGAGGGCGCCACCCTGGGCGACGTCATCGCCGACCTGGAGCGGAACCACGCCGGGATCGCCGCCCGGATCCTGGACGACGCCGGCAAGCTGCGCCGGTTCGTCAACGTCTACGTCAACGACGACGACGTCCGGTTCGCCGAGGGCCTGGCCACCGAGATCAAGGACGGCGCGAGCGTTTCGATCATTCCCGCGGTGGCCGGCGGCTGCTGATCCGCCCCTTTCCGACCAGGCCTTTCACCGGCCGACCCGTTTTCGACCGGGCCGCCCGTGCGCACGGAATTCCGATCTCCGTACGCGCGGGCGGCCCGCCGCATTCCGGCGGGAATATTTCGCGGTCCGGGGGAGTAGAGTGTGGCTCGTCCGGGAAGAGGGCCGCCCCACCCCCCTCGCGCCGGTACTCGAACTCCGTCCGCGCCCGTACCGCCGGTGTCTGTCCGGCCGCTGAGACCGGCGCCGGGGCCGTGACCGTGAAACATGTCAGGCCGATGTCAGAATTCTCGAAGGCATTTGAGTAATTCGTCCGCTATGTCCGGCGTGAAATGCCGATTTCCTCCCGCTTTGGTCTGGCCTGTCCCCTGGCGGACCTAGGGAATTCCCAGCGGTTGACCCTGTTGCAGAGGGCGTCGATCCGGATACATTCAGCCGCGGTCGACGCAATCACCCGCTCACCGGAGGCCTTCCGGTGGTCTCCGCGGACGATTGTGGCGTGCACGGCTGCGCCCAGGGGGGGTTCCCCGGGCCGGCCTCAAACCAGACCCGGGCCCGCGACCTGCGGGCGCGTGAAGGGCCAGCACAGCACTAGGGGAGTTCGGAATGGCTCAGGGCACCGTCAAGTGGTTCAACGCGGAGAAGGGCTACGGCTTCATCGCGGTCGACGGTGGTGCGGACGTCTTCGTCCACTACAGCGCGATCCAGATGGACGGCTACCGCACCCTTGAGGAGGGCCAGCGGGTCGAGTTCGAGATCTCTCAGGGGCAGAAGGGCCCGCAGGCGGACATGGTCCGCGCCGCGGTCTGACCTTTCCGACCCCAGGAGTTCGGCTCGGCCCATTCGGCTGGTGCGCCTCTTGCTTCACGACGGGCCCGTACGACACATGTCGTACGGGCCCGTCGGCATGTCCGGCGGGGGCCCGCGCGGCGTCCGGCGCGGGGGTGCCGGACACCCCGGCGGCGGCCCGGCGGCGGCCCGCCGGGGGCTCGTCGGGGGCTCGCCGACGGCGGCCGCAGGGGGCGGACGCGGCTCGCGGGTTGGGCGATTGGGCTTGCACTCGCCTACCCGGAGTGCTAATCATTGGCGTTAGCACTCACAGTGTGAGAGTGACAGCGGACTGGGTCGGTGAGGCCCCCGGGAGCGGTAGGGGAAAGGACCCCCGCACACCAGGGCCGTCCGTCGCGGGCACCCCTTGGTCCGAGCAGTCGACCGTGTCCCGGAGGACCACTTCTGATGGCCAAGATCATCGCCTTTGATGAGGAAGCTCGCCGCGGCCTTGAGCGTGGCATGAACCAGCTCGCCGACGCGGTGAAGGTCACGCTCGGCCCCAAGGGCCGCAACGTCGTGCTGGAGAAGAAGTGGGGCGCCCCCACGATCACCAACGACGGTGTCTCCATCGCCAAGGAGATCGAGCTCGAGGACCCCTACGAGAAGATCGGCGCGGAGCTCGTCAAGGAGGTCGCCAAGAAGACCGACGACGTCGCGGGTGACGGCACCACCACCGCCACCGTGCTGGCCCAGGCGCTCGTTCGCGAGGGTCTGCGCAACGTCGCCGCCGGCGCCAACCCGATGGCCCTGAAGCGCGGTATCGAGAAGGCCGTCCAGGCCGTCTCGGACCAGCTGCTGGCCCAGGCCAAGGACGTGGAGACCAAGGAGCAGATCGCCTCCACCGCCTCCATCTCGGCCGCCGACACCCAGATCGGCGAGCTCATCGCCGAGGCCATGGACAAGGTCGGCAAGGAAGGCGTCATCACCGTCGAGGAGAGCAACACCTTCGGTCTGGAGCTCGAGCTCACCGAGGGCATGCGCTTCGACAAGGGCTACATCTCCGCCTACTTCGCCACCGACCTGGAGCGGATGGAGGCGACGTTCGAGGACCCGTACATCCTCATCGCCAACTCCAAGATCGGCTCGGTCAAGGACCTGCTCCCGCTGCTGGAGAAGGTCATGCAGAGCGGCAAGCCGCTCGTCATCATCGCCGAGGACGTCGAGGGCGAGGCCCTGTCGACCCTGGTCGTGAACAAGATCCGCGGCACCTTCAAGTCCGTCGCCGTCAAGGCCCCGGGCTTCGGCGACCGCCGCAAGGCCATGCTCGGCGACATCGCCATCCTCACCGGTGGCACCGTGATCTCCGAGGAGGTCGGCCTCAAGCTGGAGAACGCCGGCGTCGACCTGCTGGGCACCGCCCGCAAGGTGGTCATCACCAAGGACGAGACCACCATCGTCGACGGTGGCGGCGACAGCGACCAGGTCGCCGGCCGCGTGAACCAGATCCGTGCCGAGATCGAGAACAGCGACTCGGACTACGACCGCGAGAAGCTCCAGGAGCGCCTCGCCAAGCTGGCCGGCGGCGTGGCCGTCATCAAGGCCGGCGCGGCCACCGAGGTGGAGCTCAAGGAGCGCAAGCACCGCATCGAGGACGCCGTCCGCAACGCGAAGGCCGCCGTCGAGGAGGGCATCGTCGCCGGTGGTGGCGTCGCGCTGCTGCAGGCCGGTGTCGCGTTCGACAAGCTGGAGCTGGAGGGCGACGAGGCCACCGGTGCCAACATCGTCCGCGTGGCGCTGGAGGCCCCGATCAAGCAGATCGCGACCAACGCCGGCCTTGAGGGCGGTGTCGTGGTGGAGAAGGTGCGCAACCTCCCCGCCGGTCACGGCCTGAACGCCGCCACCAACACCTACGTCGACCTCATCGCCGAGGGCATCATCGACCCGGCGAAGGTCACCCGTTCCGCGCTGCAGAACGCCGCCTCCATCGCGGCGCTCTTCCTCACCACCGAGGCCGTCATCGCCGACAAGCCGGAGAAGGCCGCCGCGGCCGCCGGCGGCGGCATGCCGGGCGGTGACATGGACTTCTGATCCCCTCCGGGATCGGTCGTTTCCCGATCGCACGGGCGGTTCCCCTCGGGGAGCCGCCCGTGCGGCGTTGTGTCCGGCGCCGTTTTGGGACAATGGACGGATGGCTGCCACCGCTGATGACATCGAGACCGCCCTGCACAACGCGCGGGCGCTGATCCTGGCCGACCTGACCGCGCGGGACGTGGCGGACGCCGCCGTGGTGTCGCTGGTCGAGGACGCCGTGACGCACCGCCGGTGGTGGCTCGAGCAGTGGCCGGACGGCGCCGAGTACGTGCTCGGGCTGGTCGCCCAGGACGTCCAGGACGCACTGCTGGAGGCCTACGGCCGCTGGCCGCTCTGCACCTCGTGCGCGGCCGACGGGGACCCGCACGCGCTGGGCGTCGAGCCCGAGCTGGGGCCGGAGCCGCACTGGGTCTGCGGCAAGGCGGGGGCGGTGGTGGCGCCCGTCGGCCGGCTCGACGGCTGATCCTGCCCCGGCCCGGTTCCGGCGCTCCGTGCGCCGGGCCGGGCCTTCGCGCGTCCTGGGCGGACCCGGCCGCTCAGTGAGTGATCGAGTCGGCGCGTCAGCCTTCGAGCCGGTCGAGTTCGGCCGCCAGGTTGGCCCGGGCGGCGGCGTCGAAGCGCTCGCGGGCGAGGGGCGTGCGGTAGAGCGCGGGCAGGGCCAGGAGCCGGCGCAGGATGTCGGCCCGCCCGGCGCGGAAGTCCGGCTCCGGGACGAAGGCGTACTCCTCGCGCACCGCGGCCGCGTAGGCGGCGTACGCCCGCGGGTCGCCGCCGAGGACGGCGAGGTCCGCGTCGCAGAGCACCTCGCCGTCCCGGTCGCCGGGCTCGGGGCGGTGCGAGACGGTGAGCCGGACCAGACGGGCCACCTCGGCGGTCCGCGGTCCGGACAGGCCCGCCTCGGTGAGCGCCCGGACGGCGAGGGCGGCGCTGCGCTCCTCGTTCTCGGAGCGGTCCGGGCGGTAGACGGCGTCGTGGAACCAGGCGGCCAGCCGGACGGTGTCCGGGTCCCCGGCGTGCGCGGCGAGCACGTCCACGTGGCCGAGCACCGCCCGCAGGTGGGCGGTGGTGTGGTAGCGGCGCTGCGGTTCGGCCCAGCGGCCCAGCAGGTCGCGGCCGTACGGCGCGGGGTCGGCGGCGGCGCCGCAGCGGCGCAGCAGGGCGGTCCAGTCGGCGAGCAGGTCGGCCGGGACGGGGGCGGCGGGCTGGTTCGGCATGGGCTCATTCTGGCGGGTGCCGGTCGCGGCACGGGCGGAGTCCGGCGGGTCCACTGGACGCATATGTAGTTTGACGATATATGTAGTCCTATGACAGAACGAGCCATGCAGGAGCCGACGCTGCTTCTGCTCACCGCGCTGGCCGACGCGCCCAGACACGGCTACGCGCTCATCCAGGAGGTCGCCGCGATCTCCGACGGCCGGGTGAAGATGCGCACCGGCACCCTCTACGGCGCGCTCGACCGGCTGCTCCAGCAGGGCCTGATCGAGGTCGCCGCCGAGGAGGTCGTGGACGGCCGGGCCCGGCGCAGCTACGCGCTGACGCCGGCCGGCCGCGGCGCGCTGGCGGCCGAGGCGGGGCGGCTGCGGGCCGTCGCCTCCGAGGCCGAGCGCCGGCTCTCCGCCGTGCTCTCGATGGTCAGGGGGGTCTTCGCGTGAGCATGCAGACCATCGACCGGCCGGTCGCCCTGCGGGCGGCGCTCCAGCTCTACCCGGCCCGCTACCGCCGCGAGCGCGGCGAGGAGCTGGCCGCGGTCTTCGCCGACACCACGGCGGAGGCGGACCGGCCCACCCTGCTGCGGGAGGCGCTGGACCTCGCCGCCTACGGCCTGCGGATGCGCGCCCGGCTGACCTCGGCCTCGGCGGCCGGGCGGCTGCTGGCGCTGGCGGTTCCGCTGGTGGCCGGCACCGCCGCGGGGGCCGCCCTCTACCCGTGGGTCAGCGACCCCGACCTGATCGCCTGGCGGATCCAGGGGGCGCACTCCTCGGTCCTGCTGGCGCTGAACGTGTTCGCGCTGCCGGTGGCCTCGCTGCTGCTGGCGGTGGCCGCGGTGCTGGGGCACTGGACGGCGGCCCGGGTCCTGTCGGTCGCGGTGATCGGTGCCGGTCTGCTGAACCTGGCCGACTCCGTCCTGAGCGTGGAGTTCGTCGACTGGTGGTGGTTCTCCTACAGCTCCACCTCCGCGCTGCCGTTCGTGCTGTCCGGTCTGCTGGTGCTCGCCGCGCCGGGGGACCTGCTGGGCCGGCCGACCTGGCGGACCGCGGCCCTGGTGCCGCTGGGCGCGGTCGGGGGTCTGCTGGTGGTCAGCGCCCAGGGCGGCTGGGACACCCGGTACCTGATGAACGACCCGTGGGCCGCCCTGCTGCTGGCGGTTCCGCTGCTGCTGGTGTGCGCCGCGGCGCGCGGTTGGCTGGTGCCGGCGGCGATCGGGCTGGCGGTGCTGCCGCTGACCCTCTCGTTCAGCCTGTTCAGCCTCTGGGAGTCGGCCGGTGGGATCTGGAACCTGTTGGGGGTCGGCGCGGTCGGCGCGGCGTTCGTGGCGGTGGCCGGGATCGGCTGGCGGGGTATCGAGGGTCTGCGCCGCTCGGCTCTGTGACCGATCGGCCGTACGGGCCTCGCCGGGCGCCTCGCGATGTGGCAGGCTGTCTGATATGTCTAGACCAATTTTCGAAGTCATCGCGCTGACGCCCCAGGACGCCCAGGCCGCCGAGTCGGGCGGCGCCGACCGGCTCGAACTGGTCACGGACATGGCCGCCGACGGGCTCACCCCGTCGGTCGAGGACTTCGCCAAGATCCGGGCCGCCGTGGAGCTGCCGCTGCGCGTCATGCTGCGCGTCCGGGACGGCTTCGCGCCGGGCGACCTGGACGAGCTGGTGGCCCGGGCCGCCGCGCTGCGGGCCGAGGGCGCCGACGAGTTCGTCTTCGGCTTCCTGACGGCCGACGGCGCCGTCGACCTCGCCGCCACCGAGGCCGTCGCCGACGCGGTGGCGGGCTGCCGCTGGACGTTCCACCGGGCGATCGACCACAGCGCCGACCGGGCCGCCCTCCGGGCGGCCCTCGGCGCGCTGCCCGGGCTGGACACCTACCTCACCTCGGGCGCGGTGGCCGGGGTGGACGCGGGCCGGGAGGTGCTGCTGGCCGAGCTGGCCAGGGCCGGCGAGCCGGGGTACGGGCAGCGGATCCTGATCGGCGGCGGCCTGCGGGCCGAACACCTGCCCGGTTTGCGGGCGGCGGGCTTCGACGGCTTCCACGTCGGCGGAGCGGTGCGGGTCGCCGGGTGGCAGTCCCCCGTGGACGCCTCCAAGGTCGCCGAGTGGCGGTCCCTGATCGATGGCTGAGCGTGAGAGCGCCGACAGTTGAGCGATCGGCGGTCCGCGACTCGACGCGCGAAGGGGACCGGCGGATACCGCCGGTCCCCTTCGCGCGTCCCGGGCCCGGCGCGGTCAGCCCAGCCGGTCGGGCAGCGGCTCGGCGTGCAGCACCGTCAGCCCGGAGACGGCACGGGTCAGCGCCACGTACAGGCGGCGCAGGCCGGTCCGCTCGTCCGGCTCGCCGGCGACCACCGCGGCCGGCTCGTCCAGCACCACGTAGTCGTACTCCAGACCCTTGGCCAGCGAGGCCGGGACGAGGGTCAGCCGGGCCTCGGCGCTGGTCTCGGCGCCGGGGGAGAGGAACGGCAGGCCGGCCGCCGTCAGTGCCGCGGCGAGCAGCGGGACGCGCGCGTCGGCGGCGATCAGACCGGTCGAGCCCTCGTGCTCCAGGGCCCGGTGGCAGGCCTCGACGACCGCCTTCTCCAGCCCGTCGGCCGGGACGCGGGTGATCGTCAGCGAGCCGGGCGCCGCGCGCACGGATGTCGCGGGGGCGAGACCGGGGGCGATCGCGGGCAGCAGCCGGGAGGCGTAGGCGATGACCTCCTCGGGGACGCGGAAGCCCTTGGTCAGCTCCTCGATGTGGGCGGCCGGCTTGCCCAGGTGGTGCAGCGCGTCCGGCCAGCTCGCCGTCGCCCAGGGGGTGGTGCCCTGGGCGAGGTCGCCGAGGACGGTCGCCGAGCCGGTGGTGCAGCGGCGGCCGACGGCGCGGTACTGCATCGGGGAGAGGTCCTGGGCCTCGTCCAGCACCACGTGGCCGAGCGAGGGCGTGCGCTGGACCAGGTCGGTGGCCTCGTCCACCAGGACGGCGTCGGCCGGCGTCCAGCGGGCGGTCCGCACCGAGCGGCCGGGCTTGGACCAGAGCACCGTGCGCTGCTCCTCGGGGGTGAGGACGCCCTCCGCGCACCGCGCCAGGAACTCCGGGTCGGAGAGCAGCCGGTGCACCAGCCTGGCCGGATCGACCGGCGGCCAGCACTCCTTGACCGTCGCCTTCACCGCCGCGTTGCGGGCCACCGCGTCCTGCACCCGGTCGTCCGGCGCCTCGCCGCCCTGCTCCATCTTCAGCAGCACGGCGTGCGCGATCCGCTGGGGCAGGGCCTCCCGGGCCGCGCCGTAGCGGATGTCGCGGGCGGTCAGCTCCTCGACGATCTCGGCGAGCTCGTACACCGGCACGCGCCAGCGGCGGGAGCCGCGGACCACCACGCAGGGCTCGGTGGGCGCGGTGATGCCCGAACGCACGGCCCGGCGCAGCACCTCGGCCATCCGGGCGTCGCCCTTCAGCCGGGCCGCCTCGGCGGTGTCCTCGCCGCGCACCTCCACGTGCGCCACCAGCTGCTGCACGGTGGCCTGGGCCACCTCCAGCTCGCCGAGGGCGGGCAGCACCTGCTCGATGTAGGAGAGGAAGGCGTTGTTGGGGCCGATCACCAGGGTGCCCGTGCGGGCGAGCCGCTCGCGGTGCGCGTACAGCAGGTAGGCCACGCGGTGCAGGCCGACGGCGGTCTTCCCGGTGCCGGGGGCGCCCTGGACGCAGACCGTGCCGGTGATGTCGGCGCGGACGATCTCGTCCTGCTCGGGCTGGATGGTGGCGACGATGTCGCGCATCGGGCCGACGCGGGGCTTCTCGATCTCGGCGGCGAGCAGCGCGGAGGAGGTGTCCGTCTCGGCCGGGTCGGTGAGGTGCTCGTCCTCGTAGGCGGTCAGCTCGCCGCCGGTGTAGCCGAAGCGGCGGCGGCGCTCGACGTCCATCGGCGCGGTGCGGCTGGCCCGGTAGAACGGCTGGGAGACCGGCGCGCGCCAGTCGATCACCATCGGGTCGCCGTCGTGGTCGTGGACGTGGCGGCGGCCGATGTAGAAGTTCTCGCCGCCGGAGCCCTCGGAGAGGTCCTCGCTGATCGCGTGCAGGTAGTCGAGGCGGCCGAAGAACAGCGGGGTGTGCGAGAGGTCGGCCAGGGCGGCGATCCGGGCCTCGATCTGGTTCTGGAGCACGACGGCGGTGACCCAGGTGCCGGTCACGTCGCTGATGTCCAGGGACTCGACGTCCTCGCGCATCGCACGCAGCGCGGCCCGGGAGGCGGCCAGGTGGTCGCGTTCGCGCTGGAGGGGGTCGGTGGTGGGGGTGGCGGGCACAGCGAACCTTCCCGGCTGCCCCGGAGACGGGCGCAGCGGATCGTTGGAGCTCACGGTGGATACAGCCGACCGTCCCTCCTTGCCCGGCGACGGGCAGGAGGGGCCCATCCGTGCGGTCGGCGCCTCCCCCGGCTGCCTGCGCGACTCAGCAGGTACCACGGTTCGGGAGGGGGCAGACGAGTGATCCTAGACCCGGCGGCCTCGGGGTTCCACCCCGTTCCCCCCTCCGGGGCCCTCAGGGCCTGCGTACACCTGGAGGACGACCTACGTCCTGCCCGGTACGGCCTTTGGGGTGATGTGCTTCGGGCGGGCGGAAACTACCGTGGAACACATGAGCACCGTACACATCACGGCGCCGCGAGTGCCGTCCCAGAAGTCCGCCCCCGCCCGCCCGGCCGGGGCCACCGCCGCGGTCGGCCCCGGACACCGCCGCTCCCCGCTGACCACGGCCGTCCGCAACGTCGGCATCGCGCTCGACACCGCCGCGCGCGTGGTCTTCCTCGGGCGCGACGGCGTCAAGTACTGAGCGCCGCCGGGATCTACAGCACGTCGTCCGCGTCGATGATGCGGTAGGCGTAGCCCTGCTCCGCCAGGAAGCGCTGGCGGTGGGCGGCGAAGTCCTGGTCGACGGTGTCGCGGGCCACCACCGAGTAGAAGTGCGCCGAGTGCCCGTCCGCCTTGGGGCGCAGGACGCGGCCGAGCCGCTGGGCCTCCTCCTGGCGGGAGCCGAAGGTCCCGGAGACCTGGATGGCGACGGTCGCCTCGGGCAGGTCGATGGAGAAGTTGGCGACCTTGGAGACGACCAGGACGCTGATCTCCTTGGTGCGGAAGGCCTCGAAGAGCTTCTCCCGCTGGGCGTTGCTGGTCTCGCCCTTGATCACCGGGGCGTCCAGCACCTCGCCGAGCTCGTCGAGCTGGTCGATGTACTGGCCGATGATCAGGGTCTGGTCCTTCTCGTGCTTCTTCACCAGCGCCTCCACCACCCGGCGCTTGGTCGCCGTGGTGGCGCAGAACCGGTAGCGCTCCTCGGGCTCGGCGGTCGCGTAGGAGAGCCGCTCGGAGTCGGTGAGGGTGACCCGGACCTCGCAGCAGTCGGCGGGCGCGATGTAGCCCTGCGCCTCGATCTCCTTCCAGGGCGCGTCGAAGCGCTTGGGGCCGATGAGCGAGAAGACGTCGCCCTCGCGCCCGTCCTCGCGGACCAGGGTGGCGGTCAGGCCGAGCCGGCGGCGGGCCTGGAGGTCGGCGGTGAACTTGAAGACCGGCGCGGGCAGCAGGTGGACCTCGTCGTAGACGACCAGGCCCCAGTTGCGGGCGTCGAAGAGTTCGAGGTGGGCGTAGACGCCCTTCCGCTTGGTGGTCATCACCTGGTAGGTGGCGATGGTGACCGGGCGGATCTCCTTGCGCGTCCCGCTGTACTCGCCGATCTCGTCCTCGGTGAGCGAGGTGCGCTTGACCAGCTCGTGCTTCCACTGCCGCGCCGAGACGGTGTTGGTGACCAGGATCAGGGTGGTCGACTTGGCCTCGGCCATCGCCGCCGCGCCGACCAGCGTCTTGCCGGCGCCGCAGGGCAGCACGACCACGCCCGAGCCGCCGTGCCAGAACCCCTCGACGGCCTGGGCCTGGTAGGGGCGCAGCTGCCAGCCGTTCTGGTCCAGCTCGATCGGGTGCGCCTCGCCGTCCACGTACCCGGCGAAGTCCTCGGCGGGCCAGCCGAGTTTGAGCAGGACCTGCTTGATCTGGCCGCGCTCGGAGGGGTGCACGACGACGGTGTCCGGATCGATCCGGGCGCCGACCAGCGGGGCGATCTTCTTGGAGCGCAGCACCTCCTCCAGCACCGGCCGGTCGGTGGTGGAGAGCACCAGCCCGTGGACGGGGTGCTTGGTGAGCTTGAGCCGGCCGTAGCGGGCCATCGTGTCGGCCACGTCCACCAGCAGCGCGTGCGGCACCGGGTAGCGGGAGAAGTTGACCAGGGCGTCGACCACCTGCTCGGCGTCGTGCCCGGCGGCACGGGCGTTCCACAGCCCGAGCGGGGTCACCCGGTAGGTGTGCACGTGCTCGGGCGCGCGCTCCAGCTCGGCGAACGGCGCGATGGCGCGACGGCAGTCGGAGGCCCTGGGGTGGTCGATCTCCAGAAGAAGAGTTTTGTCGCTCTGGACGATGAGCGGTCCGTCGTTCACGCGGGGAAGCCCTCCACTGGCTGACAGGTCTGCAGGGACGCAGACCCTCCAGTGTCGCGCATTCCGCCGCGAACCCGGAGGGCTACTTCCACTCGTGCACGGTGACCTTGCCGGTGCCGCTGCCGTCGGTGTCGTACTCGAAGAGTCCGACGGTGTCGTTGAGCTGGGCGAAGGACTCGGACTGGCTCTCGAAGAAGATCGCGCCGCGCCACGCCATGGCGCCGCCGGGGCCGGTGAAGCGGCCGATGCCGCTGCCGTGCCAGCTGTAGCCCTCGCCGCGCTCGCTCATGCCCACGCCCTGGCCCTCGCCGAACAGCGTGCCGTCCGAGCGAAGCTGCGACTCGTAGGTGGCGAACTCCCTGACCCCGACGCCGAGGACGTCGCCGGTCGCCTCGAACGAGACCTCGACCACGGGATGGATGCCGTCCGTGGTGGCCAGCACCCGCCGGCCGGTGTCCCTGGTGGTCTGCGTGACTATCCGGTTGCCGAGCACGATGACTCCCTTCGCGAGCCCCCACCTTCCGGAGTACGCCGGGTGCGACCGGCTCGTCAACCGCGGGCAGTGACCGGTGGACCGGTCGGTCGTTGTGCGGGGCATGAACAAGTCGAAGCGCGCCCTCACCGCCCTCGCCCTCCTCGGTTCGGCCTTCGCCGCGACCGCCTCCTCCGCCGGCTCGGCGCACGCCCTCGCGGGCATCGGCGAGGGCCCGGGCGGGCTGATGGCCGCCCCCGCCTTCCTGCTCGCGGACACCGTCGGCGGCGGCAGCCTGCCGGTCGGCCAGGGGGACATCGCGGCCATGGCCGACAAGGCGATGCAGGAGAAGGCGAAGGAGCAGGCCGCCAAGCAGGGGCACTGACCGCCGGTCGCCGGGCGGTTGCCCCGGGAGGGCGCTACTCCTCCAGCTCGGCCACGCCGGTGATCCGGTGCAGGGCGAACGTGCGGAGTTCGTCCGCGTGGTGGTCGAAGGCGGTGACGAAGCCGCCCTCGACCTTGACCGGGTCGATGATGCGCTGGCTGGCGATCCCCTCGGCGTTCAGGTAGCCGATCCACATCCGCTCGCCGAGCAGGACGGCGGTCTGGAGCGAGGCGAGGGTCTCGGCCGCCGCCGTGCGGGGGAGCCGGCGCGGGTCGGGGGCCGGCTCCCGGCGGACGGCGGTGGCGGCGCGGTCGCCGGCCCGGATCGCCTTGATGGCGGCGGCGAGCAGGACGTCGTCGGGCGTCGGAGGACCGTCCGGTACCGGTACGGGGGCCGCGCGCGGCGGGGTGCGGTGGCTGTCCGGGCGGGTGATCAGGACGTCGCCCTCGGCGGACTCGGCCGCGGGCGCGTAGCCCATGGTGCGCAGGGTGGCCAGCAGGACGTCCGGCGCGGCCTGGGAGGCCAGGACCGTCGGGGCGAGCAGGCGCAGCCGCAGGTCGACGGAGCGCCGGTCGGCCAGCACCTCGCCCAGCAGCGCCGGGTCGTCGCAGCGCAGGTACGAGGAGGCGGCGCCGACCCGCAGGATGCCGTGCCGCCGGGCCACGTCGTCGATCAGGTAGCTGAGCGGCTGCGGGACGGGCGTGCGGGAGTGCTGGTCCAGGAAGGCCTGGAGGTCGGCGGCGCTGCGGCCGGCGTCGAGGGCGCGGCGGACCGACTCGGGGGTGAACCGGTAGACGGTCGCGCCGCCCTTGGACTCGATGTCGGCGCAGAGCGCGAGCGCCTGGGCGAGCGGGGTGAGCAGCGGGCCGGGCGCGATCGCGGTGAGGTCCGGCTGGAGGATCACGTGGTCCAGCGGCCGCGGCAGCAGCGGGGCGAGCACCTCGGCCGGGTCGGCCTCGGCGGTGAGCAGCGCGCGGCCGGGGGAGGCCAGTGCGCCGCGGCCGGTGATGCCGAGCAGTTCGGCCTCGGCGAGGGTCCAGCCGACGAGGTCGTCCCGGAGGTCGCGCCCCGGACCGGCGGCCGGGTGCGCCCCGGCGCCGCCGTGCGGCCCGTCGGCGGCGGGCCGGGCGGTGACCGGTCCGCCGCGCAGCGGGCGCTGCCACCGCAGGGTGGGCAGCAGTTCGTCGGCGGTGGCGGGGGTGCCGGGCGGCAGCTCGGCGAGCAGGGCCAGGGCGGCCCGGCGCACCGACGGGGCCAGGGTGCGGTCGAGTTCGGGGCCGAGGGCGGCGCGCGGCTTGCCCTTGCCGTCCGGGGTGCCGGTGAGGGCCGGGACGCGGGTGGCGGTGAGCCAGCCGGCGGCCAGGGCGGCCCAGCGGTCGGCGGTGTCCTGCTGGAGCCAGCCGTCGTACGCCGGGGTGGGGGACCAGCGCTCGTCGGCCTCGCCGTCCGGGGCCAGCAGGCCCGCCGTGTAGGCGAGTTCGAGCCAGAACGCGGTCTGCTGCTCGGTGCTCTCCAGGGTCTGGGCGGTGCGCTTGAGGTCGCGGACGCCGAGGCCGCCGGCGCGCAGGGTCGGCGGCGGGTTGAGGCCCCAGAGGTCGAGCAGCTCCTCGACGGTCCGGACGGCGGTGTACGCCTGCCCGGCGGCGGCGCCGTCCACAGCCTGGGGATCGCGCGCGGCGGCGGCCGGGGCCGGTTCGGGCTGGACCGGCTCGACCAGGCGGTGGGTGCGGCCGCCGCGCAGGTGCAGGGCGAGCTCACGGGGCAGCACCACGCTGCCGGGGCTGCTCGGCAGCAGCAGGCCGCGGGCCAGCAGCCACTCGACCGGGCTCTGCGCGTCCTCGGCGGTGACCGGGCGGGTGGCGTCCGGGACGGTGCCGGTGGGCGGGCCCCAGACCAGGCGGTCCAGCAGGCGCAGGGCCGGCTCGGGGGCGGTGGCGAGCAGCGCGTCGCACCGGGCGCGGTCGGTCAGCAGGGCGGTGAGCGCGGCGACGGCGGTCACCGGGTCGGGCGTCGGCGGCTGTCCGGCGGAGACCAGCAACTGCTGGATCCGGGCCGGGGACATCCCGGCGGTCGCGTCGGCGAGCGTCGGGCCGAGGCCGGTGCGGCCGGGGTTCGCGGCGGTCGGCGCGAGTGCCTCGCGGGCGGCGATGACCAGTCGCAGCCCGTTGTCGGGGCCCCAGAGCAGCGCCCGGTCGCGCAGGGTGGCGAGGGCGCGGGGGAGCGCGGCGGTGACGGCGGCCCGGTCGGCGGTGCTCAGCGGGGTGGCGCCCGGGTGCGGCTTGACCTTGGCGGGGCCGGTCAGCAGGGTCCGGACGGTCGCCGGGGGCGCGCCGTCGGGGGCGGCGGCCAGGGCCTCGGCGACCTGGAGGGTGAAGCGGTCCAGCCGCTCCAGGGCGCGCAGTGCGGAGGCCCGGGAGGAGAGCCGGGCGGCGAGCTGGGTGAGGTCGCCGGGGACGGGGTTGAGCAGGTCGGGGCGGGACCGGAGCAGGGCGGCGAGGTCGTCGTCCGCGCGGCTGCGGAGCTCCTCGGCGAGGGTGCGGGGGCCGGCGGGCGCTTTGCCGGTGCGTTGGGGGCCCTGCTGTGTGGTCATTCGACCTAGGTTAGTCGGGTCGGGTGGTGGTGGGGATCCGTCGTCGGAGGGTGATCCGGCCGTGGTCGCCCGGGTGCGCGAGGCGGTGGACCGGCCGGTGGGCGGACCGGGCTCGCGTGGGTGGGGGCCGGGTGGGTAGCGTCACGAGCAGCGGGGATCCGCGGGGCCCGGCGCGGTCCCGCGCGGTCCCGCGAGGTCTTCGGGGACGGGCTCGGGCGAGGCGGGGTGCTGGGTGATGGCGGACGGCGAGTGGTGGCGCAGGCGCGGGCCGTGGAGCGAGCCGTCCGGCGGCGGTGACGGCGCGCGCGGTGGGACGGGTGACGGCGCGGGCGGTCGTGCGGGCGGTGCCGGTGCGGCCGGTGGTTCCGGCGGCCCGGCCAACGAGGACAGCGTGTACGCCACCGGCGCGCCGGTGGTGCCCCCGCGCCCCTCCGCCCCGCCCGCGCCCCCGCGGTCGGGGCGGCCGGCCGGTCCGGACGACCAGGGCTCGCCGTGGGTGGCGGAGTCGTTCCGGGACGCCCCGGCCGACCCGGACGCCCTGCCGTCCCCGCAGCTGTACGCGTCCTCCGACGCCGGGGGCTGGGATCTGGTGATGCTCAACTTCTCGGACGGTCCGGGGGCGGCGATCACGCCGATCCCGGAGCAGCGGGCGGAGGACGGGGAGGCGGCCGCGGCGGCCGGGCCGCCCGCCGAGCCCGACCCGGCCGAGGGCAAGGACAAGGGCAAGCGCAAGGACCAGGACAAGGGCGCGAGCAGGCCGGGAGCCGGGGGCCGGGCGCGGGGCCGGGGGAAGACGACGCCGCCCGAGCCCGCCGCCGCGCCCCCGAAGCCGTCGGCGATGGCCGGCCGCCGCCCGTCGCCGCTCCTGCTGCTCGCCTCGGTGACGCTGGTCGGCGGAGCCGTCAGCGGCCAGATCGTGGTGATGCTGGTGGGCTGGGCGCTCGGCTACATGTCCCGTCAACTGAGCGATCTCACCAGGAAGTTCGCCATTCTCGGGATCCCGCTGGCGACGATCAGCGGGACCAGTCTCTGGTACTGGGGCCGGGCCCAGGGGCGCTGGGGCGGGGGGCTCCAGCCCGGGCAGCCGGCCGGCGAGATCGCCTGGTCGGCGGCCCCGGGCGTGCTCCGCCTCGCGGCCGTGCTGTCGGCGCTGTTCCTGCTCGGCATGGCGCTGAAGAAGCGGCCCCAGCCGGAGGGTTGAGCCGCCCCCGGCCGGGGGACGCGCCGGCCCGGCCCGGTGCGCTCAGCCGCGCTCGCGCTCCACCCGCAGGGCGCCGAGCAGCCCCGGGAAGGCCTCCTCGAACTCCTCGCGGCGCAGCGCGTTCAGCCGCGAGGTGCCGACGTAGTACTGGCGGATCAGCCCGGCCTCGCGCAGCACGTGGAAGTGGTGGGTGGCGGTGGACTTGCTGACCGGCAGGTCGATCGTCCCGCAGGCGAGGTCCTCGACGGCGGTGTCCAGCTCGGCGACGATCCGGCGCCGGACCGGGTCGACCAGGGCCTCCAGGACCTGCTGAAGACCGATCTCCCGGACGTCCGGGTGCGGCGGGATGCGGTGCTGCTGCCCGCCGCGCTGTGCTGCTGCCATGGTTCGGCCACCTCCGGCGCACATGGTACGGCAGCCGTCAAAGTACGACGACGGTCGAAGTTTGACAGCTGACGCCCTTTCGGATCTAGTGAGACGCGGCGGCGCGTGGTCCGCACCGCCGTCACCGACCGGAAGGGGGCGATGCGCGATGGCCAGGACAGTGCGGTTCCACGAGCACGGCGGGCCGGAGGTACTGCGGCTGGAGGACGTCGAGGTCGGCTCGCCGGGCCCCGGCGAGCTGCTGATCCGGGTGGACGCGATCGGGATCAACCGGGCCGAGGCGCTGTTCCGCCGCGGCACCTACCTGGAGGCGCCCCGGAGCTTCCCCGCCGGGCTCGGCGCCGAGGCGGCGGGCGTGGTCGAGGCCGTCGGGGCCGGGGCGGCCGGGTTCGAGCCGGGGCAGCCGGTCAGCGTGGTGCCCGCGTTCTCGATGAACGACTACCCCGTCTACGCCGAGCGCGCGATCGTCCCCGCGGCGGCCGTGCTGCACCGGCCCGCCGGGCTCGGCGCGGTCGAGGGCGCGGCGGTCTGGATGCCCTATGTGACCGCCTACGGCGCGCTGGTGGAGGTCGGCGGCCTGCGGGCGGGGGACACCGTCGTGCTGACCGCCGCCTCCAGCAGTGTGGGCCTGGCCGCGATCCAGATCGCCCGCCGGGCGGGGGCGGTCCCGATCGCCACCACCCGGACCGGGGCCAAGCGGGAGGCCCTGCTCAAGGCCGGGGCGGCCGAGGTGATCGTCACCGAGGAGGAGGAGATCAGCGCGCGGGTGCTGGCCCTGACCTCGGGCCGGGGCGCCGAACTCGTCTTCGACGCCGTCGCCGGCCCCGGTGTGACGGACCTCGTCCGGGCGACCGCCGCCGGCGGCACGGTGCTGCTCTACGGCTGGCTGAGCGGCGAGCCGACGCCCTACCCGAACCTCGACCTCGGCATGCCCGCGGTGAACATCCGCAGCTACGTGATCCACGAGACGACCCGCGACCCGGAGCGGCTGCGCCGCGCGGAGGCCTTCGTCACCTCCGGCCTGCGCACCGGCTCCCTCGCCCCGGTGGTGGACCGGGTCTTCGGCCTGGACGAGGTCGCCGAGGCCCACCGCTACCTGGAGGCCGGCAACCAGCTCGGCAAGATCGTGGTCTCCGTCGACCACTGAGGCGCCGCGGTGCCGGCCGGCAGCGCGGATTCGCCGCCGGTGCGGGAGCGGGAGGTCGGCGGGTCCGACGTCCCGCTCCCGGCGCCGACCCGGAGGTCAGTCGTCCTCGGGGAAGAAGAAGTCCTGGGTCTGCCGCCGGTAGGGCGCCGGCACGGCGGCCAGGCGGTGCGCCGGCCAGAGGTCGGAGCGCTCGCTCAGGGTCAGTTCGCCGCCCTGGCGGACCAGCCAGACGTCCTCGTAGTCGAGGTGCAGCGCGGCGTCGCCGGGGACCCGGCCGAGCAGGCCGAGCGTCAGCCGGACGGTGTCGTCCTGCTGGTCGGAGACGTCGGCCGCCTTGTCCAGGCGGAAGGCCACCGAGACGGTCGCGCCGAAGGGGCGGCCGCCGATCAGCGGGTCCCCCCACGGGATCGCCTTGGTCGCCACCACCCGGACCCAGGTGCCGCGGGCGGTGACGGCGCCGTCGGCGACCAGGGTGCCGGCGTCCTCCCCGGCGCCGAACAGCGCCTGCGGACGGGCGATTTCGTCGAGCTTCTCTGCGACCTCGGCCGCGGTGAGCGGGGTCACCAGGTCGAGGCTGTAGGCAATAGCCATGCTGGGCGTCTCTCTCGGTTCGTCTAGGGGTAGAAGTGGACCACGTTGCCGGACGAGTCGATGACCTTGATCTCCTTGAGACCCTCGATCGGCCAGTCCTGCAGCTGCTTGCGCATGGCGGCCGCGTCGACACCGCTGTCGGAGAGGTTCAGCACGATGCGGTCGGCCTGGCCCGAGTCCACCTTCTTCTGGATGCCGGTGGAGATGGAGCGCGGGTTCGAGGCGGTCGGCGCGTAGCAGTCGAACACCTCGCCCTCGATGCGGTAGTCGGGGTTCTTGGTCGTCCCGGTGACGTTCGGGTTCTGCTCGACCTTGTAGCCGTTGCGCGCCATGATCTCGGCGGACTCGTTCTCCCGCTCGAACGCCCGGCGGGTCGTCGCGTCGGCGTTCCTCGGGATGTTGGTGGTGTGCCCCTCCGGGGTGGCGGCCGGGTCGGCCCCCTTCGACGGCTGGGTGTGCAGCTCGCCGGACCCGCCGCCGCCACCGCCCTCGCCCTCCATGTGGACCCGGCTGGAGCCCATGGCGTCCTGGGCGATCTCGCCCGCGCCGATGCGGCCATCCCGAGACCGGTGGCGATGACGCCGGCCGAGAGCACGTTGACCGGTACGCCCACCACCGCGCCGACGCCGGTGAGGTCCAGGCCGACGCCGAGGACCTCGCCGCCCGCGCCGACCGTGGCGAGGGCGAGCCCGCCCGCGACCTCCAGCGCGGCGCCCGGGTTCTGCAGCATGGCGTTGCCGACCGAGGCGAGGTCCTCCACGACGACCTGGCCGACGTCCCCCAGGAAGTCCCCCGCGTCGGAGAAGAAGTCACCCACGTCGTCCCAGAAGCCGGGCTCCTCGGGGGCCTTGTCGCGCGCGGTGGCGACGGTCTTCGCCGCGGTGTCGCCGGCCGACTTGAGCTGGCCCCGGGCGTTGGCCAGGGTCTGCCGCGCGCCGTCCCGGGTGCTCTCGCCGGGGTCGGTGAAGGGCAGGCCCCGGCGCGGGGCGCGGTCCGGTCACCGGGCCGGTCCCGGCTCAGGCCCCCAGGAAGCGCTGGAGCTGGGCGAGCACGTAGTTCGCCCCGGTGTACCCGATGCCCTGGAACCAGAGCCGGTCGTCCACCTCGAAGGCCCGGTGGGCGCGTACGGCGCCGAGGCCCTGCCAGGCCGGGGAGGCCAGTACGGCCCTGGTGCCGGCCCGTTCCGGGTCGCCGTAGGTGGCGTACAGCAGCAGGTCGCCGTCGGCCCGGGCGATCTGGTCCGCCGGGATCTCGACGTCGAACTGGTCGACGTTCTGCGCGTCCGGCCGGCCGAG
The DNA here is from genome assembly GCF_042737525.1 of Kitasatospora sp. NPDC059973. NCBI lineage: Bacteria > Bacillati > Actinomycetota > Actinomycetes > Kitasatosporales > Streptomycetaceae > Kitasatospora > Kitasatospora sp. NPDC059973. Next base: position 23,133 of record NZ_JBHWUI010000107.1, read on the forward strand.
CTGGACGTCCGCCAGCACCGTGCCGGGGAAGTTCTGCCGACCGTACAGTCTGATGCCCGCGCCCTCGACGAACCGCACCAGGCCGACCCGGCGCCCGGAGGCCCTGGCGTTCGACAGCGCCTGGACGACCTGGGAGACGTGCCGCTGGTAGGAGCCGACGAAGGCCTCGGCGGCGTCCTGGCGGCCCAGCGCCTGCGCGTGCAGCTGGACGTTCGCCTTCCACGGGTAGCCGGTGGTCTGGGTCAGCACGGTGGGGGCGATCTCGCGCAGCTGGTCGTAGCGGCCGCCGTCACGGGCCTGGTTGGACAGGATCAGATCGGGCCGCAGGGCGCGGATCGCGGCGAGGTCCGGGGCACCGGCGTCGCCGACCCGGGTGAGCCCGGCGACCCGCGAGGCGGGCCAGTAGTCGGGGAAGCCGGTGTCCAGCGGCGCCAGGGCCGCGCCGACGGGGGTGATGCCCAGGGTCAGCGCGGAGTCCAGCTCGGCGGTGTCCAGGGTGACCACGCGCATCGGCGCGCCCGGCACCGCGACCGGGCCCGTCGCGGCGCCGACGGTGGCGTCGGGCACCGGGGTCGGGGTCGGGGTGACGCTCGCGGCGCCGGCGGCGCCGTCGGCGGGCGGGGCGGTGTGCCGGGTGCTGCACCCGGCGAGGGCGGCGGCGCCGAGCCCCGCGAGCAGGGTGCGGCGGGTGAGCGGGGGCATCGGCGGTCCTCGGGCGGGCGGACGGGGAACGGGCGCGCCCGCGGTGGCCGCGGGCGCGTCGATTATGTCCGAATTGCCCGCTAGGCGTCGGCCTTCACCGCCCACGGCGCGCCCGGGACCACCAGCGGGGTACCGGTCACCGGGTCCGGCACGACCACCGAGTCCAGACCGAACACCTCGCGCACCAGCTCCGCCGTCACCACCTCGGCCGGCGGACCCTGTGCGACGATCCGGCCGGCGCGCATCGCCACCAGGTGGTCGGCGTAGCGGGCGGCCTGGTTGAGGTCGTGCAGCACGGCCACCACCGTCCGCCCGCGCTCGACGTTGAGCCGCCGGACCAGGTCCAGCACCTCGACCTGGTGCGCGATGTCCAGGAACGTCGTCGGCTCGTCCAGCAGCAGGATGTCGGTGCCCTGGGCGAGCGCCATCGCGATCCAGGCCCGCTGGCGCTGGCCCCCGGACAGCTCGTCCACGCTGCGCTCGGCCAGTTCGGCGGTGGAGGTGCGCTCCAGCGCCTCGGCGACCGCCCGTTCGTCCTCGGCCGACCACTGCTGCCACCAGCTCTGGTGCGGCTGGCGGCCGCGGGAGACCAGGTCGGCCACCGAGATGCCCTCGGGCGCGGTCGGGGACTGCGGGAGCAGCCCGATCCGCTGGGCGATCCGCTTGGTCGGGACGCGCGCCAGCTCGGCGCCGTCCAGCAGCACCGCGCCCCGCACCGGCTTCAGCAGCCGGCCGAGCGCGCGCAGCAGCGTCGACTTGCCGCAGGCGTTCGGGCCGACGATCACCGTCACCCGGCCGTCCGGGACGGTCAGGTCCAGCCCCTCCACGACCGTGCGCGCCTCGTAGGCGAGGGTCAGGCCCCGGGCTTCGAGACGGTGGGCCGGCGTCGGACGGGCGGACATCAGGAACCTCCACGGCGGGATCGGACGAGCAGCCACATCAGGTACGGCGCGCCGACCAGGCCGGTCACCACGCCGACCGGCAGCTCGGTGGGCGAGAGCAGCCGCCGGGCCAGCAGGTCGGCCAGGACGACCACCAGCGCACCGGTCAGGGCCGAGCAGAACAGCGGGATCTGCGCCGAGCGGGCCAGCCGCAGCGCGATCTGCGGGGCCATCAGCGCGACGAAGTCCACCGGCCCGGCCGCGCCCGCCGCACAGGAGGCCAGCACGACGCCGAGCAGCCCCATGCCGAGCCGGATCCGGTCCAGCCGCAGGCCGAGCCCGACGGCGGTGGCGTCGTCGAAGGAGATCGAACGCTGCGCCCGCGCCGCCCAGAGCGCCACGGGTACGGCGGCCAGCAGCACCCAGGCGAGCCAGCCGGCCTGGTCGTACCCGGAGCCGTTCAGGCTGCCGGTCATCCAGACCTTCGCGGCCTGCGCCTGGAAGCCGTCGCCCTTGGTCAGGAAGACCGAGGTGAGCGAGGAGAGCGCGACGCTGATGCCGATGCCGATCAGCACGAACCGCTGGGCGTGCAGACCGCGCCGCCAGGCCAGCGCGTACACCAGCACTCCGGCCACCAGGCCGCCGGCGACCGCGGCCCACGGCACCTGGCCGGCGGAGCCGACCACGCCGTACGCCATCAGCCCGACCACGGTGGCGGTGGCGCCCCAGGAGACGCCGACCACGTCGGGGCTGGCCAGCGGGTTGCGGGCGACGGTCTGCACCAGCGCGCCGGCCAGGCCGAGCGCGGTGCCGACCAGCAGTCCGACCACCACCCGGGGCAGCCGGAACTCGCCGACCACCAGCTCGTGCGGGCTGGGCCGCCCCAGCACCACCTTCACCACCTCGGCCGGGGAGACGGTGGACTCGCCCAGGCAGAGCGAGGCGACGACGGTGGCGGCCAGCGCCAGCAGCAGGCCGAGCACCGCGACGGCGGAGCGGCGGTGCAGCAGGAAGGAGGCGCGCCCGGCGCGCAGCACGGTGTAGCCCCGCAGCGGGACGACGGAGGCGCTCACGCGGCCACCACCGTGCGGCGCCGGACCAGCGCGACCAGCACCGGCACCCCGACCAGGGCGGTCATCACCCCGGCGGGCACCTCGGACGGCGGGAAGAGCACCCGGCCGAAGGCGTCGGCGAGCAGCAGCAGCGCCGGGCCGAGCACGGCGGAGAAGGTGAGCACCCAGCGGTGGTCCGCCCCGGCCACCGCCCGGGCGGCGTGCGGCACGGCGAGTCCGACGAAGGCGATCGGACCGGCGGCGGCGACCGCCGAGCCGGTCAGCACGGTGGCCCCGAGCGCGCCGACCGCCCGCACCAGGCCGGTCCTGGCACCGAGCCCCTTGGCGGTGTCGTCGCCGAGCGCCAGCGCGTCCAGCCCCCGCGCCACCGCGAACACCAGGACGGTGCCGACGAGCAGGAAGGGCAGCAGCTGCCAGGCCACGTCGGCGGTGCGTCCGGAGAGCGACCCGACGTGCCAGAACCGGAACTGGTCCATCGCGGCGGCGTCGGTGGTGAGCACCATGGTGTTGAGCGAGGCGATGAACGCCGACATCGCCGAGCCGGCCAGCGCCAGCTTGATCGGGGTCGCCCCGCCCCGGCCCCGGCCGGCCAGGCCGTACACCAGCACGGTGGCGATCACCGCCCCGGCGAAGCCGAACCAGACGTACCCGGTGAGGGTGGAGACGCCGAACGCGGAGATCGCCAGCACCACGCCGGCCGCCGCGCCCTGGCTGACGCCGAGGATGCCCGGGTCGGCGATCGGGTTGCGGGTGATGCCCTGCATGACGGCGCCGGCGAGGCCGAGCGCCGCGCCCACCGCGAGACCGACCACCGTGCGCGGCACCCGCAGCTCGCGGACCACCACGGCGTTGGTGGTGTCCCCGCCGTGCCACAGGGCGTCGAGGGTCTCCCCGAGCGGGATGGTGCGGCTGCCGACGGCCAGGCTGAGCAGGACGGCGGCGGCCAGCAGGGCCAGTGCGGCGGCGAGCCACAGTATTCGGCGGCGCGGCAGCGGGCGCGTGCCGGGCGCGGGTGCGGACCGGGGTGCTGCCGTCGGCGCGGTGGTGTCGGTCATGGCTCTCTCTCGCAGATAGCTCAGGCAAACCTAAGTTCCACGGAGAAGCCGGGGCAAATCGCTCCGGACCCCGGCCGGGAGCCGGACCGGGACGGAGCCGGCCGTTCCGGCGGCGGGGTTGGATAGCCTGGCGGCATGCCTGCGACCCCGGACGTCCCGCTCACCGTCGGCTTCGACCTCGACATGACCCTGCTGGACACCCGGCCCGGTATCCGGGCCACCTATCTGGCGCTCGCGGCGGAGACCGGCGCGCACATCGACGCCGACCTCGTGGTCACCCGGCTCGGCCCGCCGCTGCTGGACGAACTGCGCAACTGGTTCCCGGCCGAGCGGGTGCAGGCGGTCGCCGACCGCTACCGCGTGCTGTACCGGGACCTCGCCTTCGCCCCGACCGTCGCCCTGCCCGGCGCGCACGCCGCGATCGACGCGGTGCGCGCGCACGGCGGCCGGGTCGTGGTGATCACCGGCAAGTACGAGCCGAACGCCCGGCTGCACCTGGAGCACGCCGGGCTGCACGCGGACGCGCTGGTGGGGGACCTCTGGGCGGAGACCAAGGGCGTCGCGCTGCGCGAGCACGGCGCCTCGGTGTACGTCGGCGACCACCTCGGCGACATCCGGGGGGCCAAGCACGCGGACGCCGTGGCGGTCGGCGTGGCGACCGGGCCGTACGGCGCCGAGGACCTGCTGGCGGCGGGCGCGGACGTGGTGCTGGCCGACCTCACCGGCTTCCCCGAGTGGCTGGCCGGCCACCTGGCCGCGCGGCCGGTCGGCTAGGGCGCGGGCCGGTCAGGCCCCGGCGTGCACCCGGCGGCGCTGGGCGCGGGCGGAGAGCAGCAGGCCGGTCAGGGCGAGCAGGAAGCCCAGCGGCATCAGCATGCTCAGCCAGTACGCGGCCGTCGGCAGCGGCGTCAGGTGCAGGAACAGCGGGACGAAGGTGACCAGGGTGGCGAGCGCGCCGAACCCGAAGACGATCGCTCCGGCCTTGACGTAGGCGTCGCCGCGGTCGGCGCTCTGGCTGCTCACTGGGGTGCTCCTCTGCGGTCGGTCGGCCGTCCCAGTCTGGCAGAGGACGCCGCCCGCGCCGGCGGTGGACCGTTTCGGGGGCGACCCGTCCGGTCACGTTGCGCAGTTTCCCGGAAGCTGGGAGTTTTGATCCCTGCTGGGCGGGGGTATGCACGCTGTGCCGAGGGGTGCGACAGGTGCGCCCCGTCTCCTCAGACCGGGGGTGTGAGCCAGTGGAAAGCGCGAAGCCGCGTCCCGGCCGTGCCAGTACCTGGTCGCCGGTGGCCACCAGAGCCCGGTACGGATCCTCCGCGGATCGCGGATGAGGCAGTGACTGACCGTTAGTCTGCTCTCCACAGCGTGCTGACCATGAGCGCCCCACGGGCGCGGAGCCGAGGTCGGCCCGCCCTCCACCACCCAGTGATCCCCGGCCAGGGCCGGGATCCCTCACACCCACATCGAGGACTGTTCGAGATGCCCACCGGCCAGGTGAAGTGGTTCAACGAGACGAAGGGCTTCGGCTTCCTTTCGCGCGACGACGGCGGCGACGTCTTCGTCCACACCAAGGCGCTGCCCGCCGGTGTCACCGTGCTGAAGCCCGGCCAGCGGGTGGAGTTCGGCGTGGTCGCGGGCCATCGCGGCGACCAGGCGATGGCCGTGCAGCTGCTGGACGCGCTGCCGTCGGTCGCCGCCGCCACCCGCAAGAGCGCGGACGACATGGCGGCGCTGGTGCAGGACCTGATCACCATGATGGACGCGGTGCTGCCCGGGCTCCAGCACGGCCGCTACCCGGCCAAGCCGACCGGCCAGAAGCTGGCCGGGGTGCTGCGCGCGGTGGCCGACCAGTTCGACGTGTAGGCCGGTCCGGCCGTCCTCAGGCGTCCAGCGCACCCGGGTCGAGCGGGGGTACCAGCCCCTCGGCGGCGGCCCGGGTGAGCAGCGCCCGCACCGCGGCGTAGCCGTCCTCGCCGAGGTCGGCGGTGAACTCGTTGACGTACAGACCGATGTGCTGGTCGGCGACGGCCGGGTCCATCTCCTGGGCGTGCGCGAGCACGTACTCCCGGCTGGCCGACGGGTCGGCCCAGGCCTGGCGGACGGAGGCGCGGATCGCCTCGGTGACCGCGCGCAGCCGTTCGGCGCCGAGCGAGCGCCTGGCGATGATCGCGCCGAGCGGGATCGGCAGGCCGGTCTCGCGCTCCCAGGCCTCGCCCATGTCGGCCAGGCTGCGCAGGCCGTACTGCCGGTAGGTGAAGCGGGCCTCGTGGATCACCAGGCCGGCGTCCACCCGGCCGTCCCGGACGGCGGGCATGATCTCGTGGAACGGCAGGACGACGATCTTCCCCAGACCGCCGGGCACCGCCTTGGCCGCCCAGAGCCGGAACAGCAGGTAGGCGGTGGACCGCTCGGAGGGGACGGCGACCGTCCGGCCGCTCAGGTCGTCGCCGGTCTCCGGGCGGGTGAGCACCAGCGGGCCGCAGCCGCGGCCGAGCGCGCCGCCGCAGGGCAGCAGCGCGTACTCGTCCAGCACCCAGGGCAGCGCGGCGTAGCTGACCTTCAGGAGGTCCAGTTCGCCGCGCTCGGCCAGGCCGTTGGTGACGTCGATGTCCGCGAAGGTGACCTCGGGGGCGTCCGCGCCGGGCACCAGGCCGTGCGTCCAGGCGTGGAACACGAAGGTGTCGTTCGGGCAGGGCGAGTGGGCGATGGTCAGCCGTTCAGCCACGGCGGGCCTCCTCGGAGGTGGTCAGGAGCTCCGGGTAGGGGAGCGCGGTGAAGGCCCGCTCCAGCGCGGCGAGGGCCTCGCCGATCCGCCAGGCGGCCCGGTCGCGGGGGCCCACCGGGTTGGAGACGGTGCGCAGCTCGAAGACCGGCACCCCGTGTCGGGCGGCGGCCTCGGCCACCCCGAAGCCCTCCATCGCCTCGGCCACCGCGCCGGGGTGGCGGGCGGTCAGGGCGGCGGCGCGGGCGGCGCTGCCGGTCACCGTCGAGACGGTGAGCACGGTGCCGGTGACCACCGGGGAGTCGCCGGCCGCGGCGCCCAGCGCCTCGGCGGCGCGGGCCACGGCGGCCCGGGCGGGGGTGTGCCGCACCGTCCCGAAGCCCAGTTCGGTGACGTCGGCGAAGCCCTCCGGGGTCTCCGCGCCCAGGTCGGCGGCGACGATCGCCTCGGCGAGCACGGTCGCGCCGACCGGCGCGGCCGGGGCGAACCCGCCGCCGATGCCGGCCGAGAGCACCAGGTCGTACTGGCCGACGGCGAGCGCGGCGGACGCGGCCGAGGCGGCGGCGGCCGGGCCGACCCCGCCCGCCAGCACGTCCACCGTGACCCCCGAGGAGTGCTCGGCGCGGTGCAGCCCGCCGCCGGGCACCGGCACCGGGGCGGCCTCCGCGTCGTCCTCGCGGCGCCCCAGGCCCCGCAGCACGGCGGCGGCCTCGGCCGGCACCGCGACGACGACGAGCAGTCGGCCCCGCCGGGGGGCCGACGGCACGGCCGCGTGGAGTCGCCCGGTCAACGGACGGCCGGGCAGGCGACCTGGGTGGTCAGCTGGACGGA
>NZ_JBHWUI010000108.1:0-29662 GCF_042737525.1 Kitasatospora sp. NPDC059973
GCCCCCGACCGGGGCGCGGCCGGGCCGTCGTCACGGCGTGGCCGGCCGAGGGCGGCGCTCGCGGAGTATCGCGGCGACGTGCTCCGCCTCACCGGGCTTGGCGAAGTACCAGCCCTGCGCGGTGTCGCAGCCGGTGAGCCGCAGCCGTTCGGCCTGCGCCGCGCTCTCGATCCCCTCGGCGGTCACGGTCAGCCCGAGCGTGTGGGCCAACTGCACCATGGCGCCGACGATCTGCTCGTCGGCGTCGCTCCGGCGGGAGCCGGCCCCGGGGAGGCCGGTGCGGCCGGCCGGGTCCGGGTCGCGGAAGCCCTCGATGAAGGTGCCGTCCAGTTTCAGGACGTGCACCGGCAGCCGGGAGAGGTAGGCGAGGTTGGAGTAGCCGGTGCCGAAGTCGTCGATGGCGATCCGGACGCCCATGTCGGCGAGGGCCTGCAGGGACTGCAGCGGCCGCCCGCCGGGGCCGAGCAACGCGCTCTCGGTGATCTCCAGTTGCAGGAGCCGGGCCGGCAGGCCGGAGCTCTCCAGGGCCCGGGCCACGTCGGCGACCACGTCGGAGTCCCAGATCTGACGGGCGGCCAGGTTGACGCTCACGAAGGTCTCGTTGTCCGGGAACTCCGTGAGCCAGCGCCGGGCTTGGCGGCAGGACTCCTCCAGCACCCAGGTGCCCAGCGGCACGATCGCGCCGGACTCCTCGGCGAGCGGGATGAAGCGGTCGGGCGAGAGCGTCCCGTAGCGCGGGTGGCGCCAGCGGACCAGGGCCTCGGCACCGTGCACGGCGCCGTCGGCGAGGCCGACGAGCGGCTGGTACTCGACGGTGAACTCGCCGCGCTCCAGGGCCGGACGGAGCGCGGTGGCGAGCAGCTGACGGGTCAGCTGGTGGGCGCCCCGGTCCGGGTCGTAGAGGGTCCAGCGGGCCCGGCCGTCGGCCTTCGACCAGTACAGCGTGGAGTCGGCGTCCTTGACCAGGTCGGCGGGCGTGGTCTCGTGCACCGACCGCTCGACGACGCCCACGCTGGCGGTGACCGCCAGCCGGTGCCCGGCCACGTCGAAGGGGCGTTCCAGCGCTTCGAGGAGCCGGGTGGCCAGTTCGGTGAGCTGCTCGCTGCCCCGGCTGTCGGCCACCAGGACGGCGAATTCGTCGCCGCCCATCCGGGCGACCAGGTGGGAGCTGTGGTCGGAGACGCCGTGCCGGAGCCGGGCGGCGACCGCGATCAGCAACTGGTCGCCGATGTGGTGGCCGAGGGTCTCGTTGATCGCGGCGAAGCCGTCGAGGTCCAGGTAGCAGACCCCGACCCGATGGCCGTCCGGCCGGTCCGCCGCCGTCTCCGCGGTCTCCGGCGCGGTGATCCCGGCCGTGAGGCAGGCCGCGTCGAGCCGGTCGAAGAAGAAGGTCCGGTTGGGGAGCCGGGTCAGCGGGTCGTGCAGCGCCTGGTACTCCAGGCGGTCGCCGAGCCGGCGCTGTTCGGTGATGTCCTCGACCATGGCGAGCGTGTACTGCGGGCTGCCGGCGCCGTCCCGGATCAGGGAGATGGTCACCTTGCTCCACACCGTGCGGCCCTCGCGGTGCTTGAGCTGCTTCTCCACCCGGACGCGTTCGCGGTCACCGCGGACCAGCTCGGGGAAGAGCCGGTCGGGCATGCCCTCCGGGTCGATGATGTCGTGGATGTGGGTGCGGACCAGGTCGACGACCCCGCAGCCGACCAGGGTGGCGAAGGCCGGGTTGACCTCGATGATCCGGTCGTCGGGGTCGAGCAGGGCCATGCCGATCCCGGCGTCGCAGAAGGCGGCCCGGAACCGGGACTCGCTGGCGCTCAGCGCGGCCAGCAGGCGGTCGGTGCTCCCGGGCGCGGGAGCGGGGGCGGGACCGGCCGGGTCGGCGGGCCGGTGCGTTCCGTCGGCGAGCGGGGCCGAGCAGGTGGGGCAGCGGGCGGCGCCCGGCGCATCGTCGGCGCCCGGCCGCCGTCCTGACCCCGCGTCGGGCGCGCCGTCCGACGGGGCACCGGGTGCCCCGTCGGTGCCCTGGGCCGGGCGGAGGCTCGGAAAGCTGAGGTGGCGGTGCTGGTGCGGTTGTTCGTGCCGCACGCTTGGGTGTGCGTCGGCCCCCTCGTTCTGGCCCGGCACGGCATGCTCCCGTCCGCTGCTGACGCTTGATGCTGGTCAGGCCGGTCACCTGGAACTGCGGTGGCCGGCTCCCGCGCCCTGTCGAGGTCCTCACGGTCCGGTGCGCAACGCTCGCTGTGGAGCGTTCGCGTGGGGGATCCGCGTGAAGAACAGTGCGCTGCGGCCGATCATAGGACGCGGCGGCAACACGCGGTGACCGCCGCCAGGGTGATTTGCCTGCTTTCACGGCATCTGAGGTGGTACATGCAGACGCCCCCGGTACACATCACATGATGTGCGCCAGGGGCGTGTGCTCCACAAGTGCGCCCCGGGCGCTTGTCGAGCGCTGGGAGCGCGCCGCCGGGGAGCGGCGGGCGGCGGTGCGTCAGGCCAGCGTGGCCGTCAGGGTGATGGTCGTCCCGGTCAGGGCCTGGCTCACCGGGCAGTTCGCCTTGGCGTCCTCGGCGGCCTTCACGAAGCCCGCCTCGTCGAGGCCGGGCACCTCGCCGACGACGGTCAGGTGGATGCCGGTGATGCCGGTGCCGGGCTGGAAGGTGACGTCCGCCTTGGTCTGCAGCTTGGTGGGCGGGTTGCCCGCGCCGGTGAGGCCGTGCGAAAGGGCCATCGAGAAGCACGCGGAGTGCGCGCCCGCGATGAGCTCCTCCGGGCTGGTCTTGCCGTTCGGCGTCTCGGCGCGCGCCGGCCAGGAAACCGGGAACTCGCCGATGCCGGACGAGTCGAAGGTCACCAGACCCTTGCCGTCGAGCAGGCTGCCGTCCCATTCGGTGTGCGCGGTGCGAGTGGTTGCCACGATCGGTACCTCCATTACTGGGGGACTGCCGTCCCGTCACTTCCGGTCATGCCGCGCACCAGCCTACGGGCAGGCCGGGGGGCGATCACGGGTAACGCTCCAGGGCGCCGCACCCGCGGGCGGCCGGTCCGCCCGCCGGCCGGCAACGGCCCTGGCCGGGCGGCCGATCCGCGGTCCGGCCACCGGTCCGGCCGCCGTCCGGATCGTGGACGGCTGAGCCAAACGGTGCGGATGCGCGGCGAGTGCCCTGTTAGATTTGCCCGGGCCCGAGCCCCGGCCGACGGACGGTCGGGTGCCCACCCCCAGAGAGCCGCGGAGCCGCCCCGATGACGGATCACCCCACGACCCCCGAGACCGCACCGTCCGACGGGATCGACGACGCCGTCCGGGCCGAGCTGACCAGCCTGCGCGAGAGCATCGACAACATCGACGCCGCGGTGGTCCACATGCTGGCGGAGCGGTTCAAGGCGACCCAGCGGGTCGGCCGGCTCAAGGCCGAGCACAAGCTGCCCCCGGCCGATCCGGCGCGGGAGCGCGACCAGATCCGCCGCCTGCGGGAGCTGGCGGCCGGCGCCCACCTGGACCCGGTGTTCGCGGAGAAGTTCCTCACCTTCATCATCGCCGAGGTCATCCGCCACCACGAGGCCATCGCCCGCGCCTGACCGCACCGGCCCGCGCCGGCCCGCGCTTCCTCGCGTTCCCTCGTGTCCCTCCGCTCCTCCCCACGTTCCGGTCCCCCGCGCCGGGCCGCGTCCCGGGGGCCGGCCGGCCCCCGGCGGGACGGGTCCGCGATGTCTGGCACGGGTAAAAGCGCGATTTCGCGTGGCTTCCCCGGTGGCGTAGCGTGCAGGTTCCCCCAGCCGGAGAGGTGGAGCAGCGACGATGGCGGTGAACCTGCCCGAAACGCACGGCGATGCCGGGAGCGCTCAGGCCCCGGCCGCCGGCCCCGGACGCGGCGCCGACGGTGCTCCCGGTGGCCGGGCGGAAGCCCGCCGGGCGCGGTCGCGCAAGGCGTCGAGGGGCGGCAAGGGGCTCAGGAGCTCGAAGGCCCGCCGGTCCGGGCGCCGTCCGCGGCCCTGGTGGATCGAGATCCCGGTGATGGCCGCGGTCGGGCTGCTGGTCGCGCTGCTGATCAAGACCTGCCTGTTCCAGGTGTTCATGATCCCGTCCGGGTCCATGGAGAACACCCTGCGGATCGGCGACCGGGTCGGCGTGAACAAGCTCGCTCCGCTCACCGGCTGGGAGCCGGAGCCCGGCCAGCCGGTGGTGTTCAAGGACCCGGGCGACTGGCTGCCGCCCCAGCCGACCGACGGGAACCCGGTCACCCGGGCCGTGGGCTCGGTGCTGGGCTTCGTCGGCCTGGTGCCGCCGAAGGACGACAACTACCTGGTCAAGCGGGTCATCGCGACCGGCGGCCAGACCGTGCAGTGCTCCGGCAGCACGCTGACGGTCGACGGGGCGAAGGTGGACGAGCCCTACCTCCACCCCGGCGACGACTCCTGCGCGGGGCTGGACTTCGGTCCGGTGACCGTGCCCCAGGGGTACGTCTGGGTGGAGGGCGACCACCGGAGCGACTCCGCCGACTCGCGCTACCACCAGCGGGGACCGGGCGGTGGCGCCGTACCGGTGGACAACGTGGTCGGGCCGGTGTCGGCCGTCGTGTGGCCGCTCAGTCACCTCGACTGGTTCGGCTGGGTCGGCCGCTGACCGCGGCGGTTCCCCGCTCCCCGTCGTCCGGGGCCCCGGCGGCCCGCGCCAGGCGCTCGCCGAGCGCCGTCGCCCCCGCACCCGTCGGGTCGTCCGCCGGTGCCGCGACCTCCGTCGGTGCCGCGGCGGGGGACGGCTTGCTCGCCTGGGCCGCGAACGCGCCCGCCAGCACCAGCAGGCCGCCGGCCGTCTGGGGCAGGCCCAGGTGCTCGCCGAGCAGGATCCAGGCCAGCACGGTGGCGACGACCGCCTCCAGGTTGGCCACCACCCCGGCGACCGGCGGCGACAGGTGCCGGACGGAGACCACCCCGGTCAGGTAGGCGAGCACGGTCGCGACCAGGACCATCCAGGCGGCCGGGAGCAGTGCGGGCAGCGAGTGCCCGTTCATCACGACCTGCCCGCCGAGCAGCCCCCAGTCGGCCTCCCAGGGGCGGGTGAGGACGGTGAGCACGACCGCGCCGATCAGCAGCCCGAAGGCGCTGACGGCGATCGGGTCGACCGGGCGGTCGCCCCGGCTGCCGGCGTCGGCCAGCACGAAGTAGCCGACCTGGCAGCAGGCCGCCCCGAGGGCGAAGAGCACGCCCAGCGCGTCGAAGCCCAGGCCGTTCCAGACCTCCACCACGCAGGCCAGACCGGCCACGGCCACCCCGGCGCCGACGGCGGCGCCCCGGCTGATCGGCTTGCGCTGGACGAACTTCACGTAGCCGATGAGCAGCGGCGGTCCGAGGTACTCGATCAACAGGGCGACGCCGACCGGGATCCGGGAGATCGCCGCGAAGTAGCAGGCCTGGACGCCGGCGACGGCGAGCAGCCCGAAGCCGATCAGCAGGCCGGGCCGGCGGAGCACGGCGGCCCGGTGGCGGTAGGCCAGCGGGAGCAGGACCACGGCGGCGCCGGTCACCCGGAGCCAGACCACGTGCAGCGGTGAGAGTCCCGCCTCGATCAGCGGCTTGGCGGCGGTGCCGGAGCCGCCGAAGGCGAACGCGGAGACCAGGGCGAGGGAGAGGCCGAGAGTTCTGCCCGGAGCGTGGCCGGTCAGGGGCTTTGAGCTGTGCACCGAGGCATTGTGACAGTCATACCGCCGATTCGGTAAGGCGCCATTTCGTCATTTGGTCCTGCACTGAACTGTGCGCAGTGGCGGGGTCCGCCACGGTGGCCGTCCCGACCGCGGGAACGCGGAACGGGCCCGGAGCGGAGCCGGGTGGCTCCGCTCCGGGCCCGTCGGACGACGCCGCCCGTGGCCGGCCTACTGCCCGGTGCCCGCGCCGGCCCCCGCCGGCGACCCCGCGCCCGTGCCCGAACCGGACCCCGTGCCCGTCCCGGTGCCGCCCGAAGGCTGGGGCGCGGTGGTCGGCCCGGTGGTCGGGGCCGTGGTGGGCCCGGTGGTCGGCTGCGGCGACCGGGTGGGCCGGCCGGTCGGCTGGGAGGTCGGCTGCTGGGTCGGCTGCTGGGTCGGTGCGGTGGTCGCGCCACCGGACCGCGAGCCGTCCTGGTCCGTACCGGCGGAGCCGCCCGGGCCGCCCGGCGTGCCGGTCGGCCCGGAGCCGTTGCCCGCGCCGCCGGTCGTCCCGCCGGTCGCGCCGCTCCCGGGCGTGGCCGGCGGCGAGGCCGACCCGGACGGCGACGGCGAGCTGTCGGCGGTGCCGGCCGTGCCGCTGCCGCCCGACCAGTCCTTGCCCGAGGGCTCGGCGAAGTCGGTGACCGGCTGCCCCTTGAGCGCGGCCTTCATGTAGCTCGTCCAGATCTGCGCGGGGTACTGGCCGCCCGCCGCGCCGTCGATCCCGCCGGTACCGCTGAGGCTGACCTGGGCGCCGCTGCCCGGGTCCTGGCCGAACAGCGCCACCGAGGTCACCAGCTCGGGGGTGTACCCGACGAACCAGACCGACTTCTGGTCGTCCGTCGTCCCGGTCTTGCCGGCCACCGGGCGGCCCAGCGACTTCGCCCGCCAGCCGGTGCCGCCCGGGTCGCCGACGACGCCCTCCAGCATCGAGGTCACCTGGCGGGCGGTCTCCTCGCCGACCGCCTGGGTGGTCTTGTGGGCCGGCAGCGCGAGCGCCTCGCCCTCGCGGTCCACCGACTGCACCAGCCAGGGGGTGATCTGCTTGCCGCCGTTGTCCAGCGTGGCGTACACGCCGGCCATGTCGAGCACGCTCGGGGTGGCGGCGCCGAGCGGGATGGACGGCACCGGGTCGAGCCCGGGGGTGTTGCCGGGCAGGCCGAGCGCGACGGCGGTGTCGCGGACCTTCTGCAGGCCGGTGTCCTGGGCGAGCTGGGCGAACACCGAGTTCACCGACCAGTCGGTGGCCTGCTGCAGGGTGACCTGGCCGTAGCTCTTGTCGCCCTCGTTCGGCGGCGCGTACGGGGTGCCCTTGCCGCCGCGGACCTTGCGCCCGCTGGTGCCGTCGTAGACGGTGCGCGGGGTGACGGTCTGGCCGGACTGGGTCTTGGCGCCGTTCTCCAGGGCCGCCGCCAGGGCGATCGCCTTGAAGGTGGACCCGGCCTGGTAGTCCCGGCGGGTGGCGTTGTCCACGTAGTGCTTGGTGTAGTCGACGCCGCCGTAGAGGGCGACCACGGCACCGGTCCTCGGGTCGACGGAGACGGCGCCGGCCTGGGCGTTCGCGTCCTTCTTCCGCTTGTCCGGGTCGAGGGTGTCGTGCAGCTGCGCCTGGACCGAGTCCTGGAGGGCCTGCTGGCGCGCCGGGTCGACGCTCAGCTTGATGGTGTAGCCGCCCTTGGCCAGCTCGGACTCGGTGATGACGTTGTTGGCGGTGAGGTACTCGGTCGCCGCGTTGACCAGGTAGCCGGCCTGACCGGAGAGGCCGAGCTGGGCCTGCGGGCCCTTGACGTCGGGGAAGGCGGTGGCGGCCCGCTCCTCGGCGGACAGCCAGCCCTCCTTCACCATGCCGTCCAGGACGTAGTTCCAGCGGTTGACCGCGTTCTGCTTGCCGGCCGGGGTGGCGGTGGCCACGTCGTAGGCGCTCGGGGCGTTCAGCAGGGCGGCCAGGTAGGCGCCCTGCGCCGGGTCGAGCGCGGCGGCGTCGACACCGAAGTACTGCTGGGCGGCGGCCTGGATCCCGTAGGCGCCGCGCCCGTAGTACGAGGTGTTGAGGTAGCCGGACAGGACGGCGTCCTTGGTCTCGGTGGCGTCCACCTTGATCGCTATGAAGAGTTCCTTCACCTTCCGGGTGACGGACTGCTTCTGGTTCAGGTAGGTGTTCTTCACGTACTGCTGGGTGATCGTCGAGCCGCCCTGGGTGCCCTCGCCCTTGGCCGTGTTGACGGCGGCGCGGACCAGACCGGACACGTTGACGGCGCCCTCGTGGTAGAAGTTGCGGTCCTCGGCGGCCAGCGCGGCGTGCTGGGCGGCGGGGGAGACCTTGTCCAGGCCGACGTTCTGCCGGTTGGTCTGGCCGGTCCGGGCGACCACCGAGCCGTCCTGGTAGAGCCAGGTGTTGCTCTGGGCGGTCGCGGCGGCGTGCGCGTCCGGCACCTTCACCAGGGCGATGCCCAGGGCGAACAGGCCGACGCCGAGCAGCAGCGCGGCCGCGAGGCCGAGCAGGCTCATCCGCCAGGTCGGGATCAGCCGGCGCCAGCCGGTGCGCTTCGGGCGGCGCGGCCTGCGGCCGCCGGCCGGACCCTCCGGGGAGCGCTTCAGGCGCTCCACCGGGCGGAGCCCGAGGGACGGCGTGCGTCGGCCGCTCCGGGTGTTTGGGGACAAAGCGGCAGCCTTTCCTGCGGGCGAACCGTGCGGCCAGCACAAAACGGGAATGTCGACGGTTGGGGACCTTTGCCCCGTTTCCGGTGTACAGCCCAGGACGTGCCGAGCGGGCCGGTTGGCTCCGCCGAAGCGGCAAGCGAGACCGACATCACACGCAAAACGGACGCCGAAGGGCAAAAAATCAGGGAGCCTCTCGCGACTGCGAGAGGCTCCCCAAGTGTCTGTGCGCCGCCAGGGACTCGAACCCCGGACCCGCTGATTAAGAGTCAGCTGCTCTAACCAACTGAGCTAGCGGCGCCTGCTGACCTGGAGAACAATACACGGTCCGGCCGGGTGCCCCGAACCACCGGGGGCGAAGGGCCCGTCCCCCCCCCGGCACGGCGCCCGTTTCCGCCCGGTTGGGGCGGAGTTCGTGCCCGGTTAGGGTGGGAACGTGCCCAGCTCCTACCCCGGCCGCCGGGGGACACGGCTCGCCGTCGCCGCCATGCTGCTCCGGCCGAGGGGCGAGGGGGTGGAACCGCGATGACCGGACCGGGGGCGCACGGCTCCGCGATGTTCCTGCGGATCGACGGGACGCCCCTGCACGTGCGCGCCGAGGGCGGCGGACCGGTCTGCCTGCTCACCGGGGGGCTGGGCAGCAGCTGGTTCGACTGGGACCTCGTGGTGCCCTTCCTCACCCCCTACCGGACGGTGGTCCGCTTCGACCGGCCCGGGTACGGGCTGAGCGCCTCCGAGCCCGCCACCCGGCCCGCCCCGACGGCGGCGGGGGAGGCGGCCCGCATCCGGGGCGTGCTGGACGCGCTCGGACTGCGCGAGTCGTGCACGGTGGCGGGTCACTCGCTGGCGGGGTTCCACGTCGAGGCCTTCGCGCGGCTCCACCCGGGCCGGACGGCCGGGCTGGTCCTGCTGGACGGCAGCGTCGAGCCGGACCCGCGGCCGCTGCCGGCCCCGGGGCTGCGCGACCTGGCGGCCCGCGCGGTCGCGGGCGCGGCCACGGCCGTCGCGGCGCCGTACCTGCTCGGGCCCACCGTGCGCGGGCTGGTCGCCCGGGCGACCACCGTCCGCCACGAGGACCTCGCCCCGGCGCCGCTGGTCCGGCACTGCTACCGGACCGGGCGCGCCCTGCGCGCCCTGCTCCGGGAGAACGCGCGCTACCTCGACATGGCCGCCGAACTGGACGAACTGCGGGGCACCGCACCGCTGCCGCCCGGACTGCCGGTCACCGTGCTCGCCGCCGACGACGGGTGCCGCGGCAGCCGTACCCGGGACTGGCTGGCCGCGCAGCGCGGTCTCGCCGCGCTGCTCGGGGGCGACTTCCGCAGCACGGCCCCGGCCGGGCACCTGCTGATGTTCGACCGCCCGGACGCGGTGGCCTCGGCGATCCTGGACACCCGCTGAGCCCCGCTCCGGAGCCTCCCGGCGCAGGCCCCGGAAACGCCTCAGGCCGCCCACCGGAGTGGACGGCCTGAGACCTTGCCATGTGCGCCGCCAGGGACTCGAACCCCGGACCCGCTGATTAAGAGTCAGCTGCTCTAACCAACTGAGCTAGCGGCGCCTGCTGACCCGCAAGACATTACACGGAGTCCGGCCGATCTGCCGAATCGAGACGATCCGGTCACGCCCCGTGACGGTCGGCGCCGCCGGGCTGCCACTACTCCGGGTAGTGGCAGGCCGCCTGGTGGTCCAGGTCCGGTGCGGGGCCGGTCAGCGGCGGGGCCTCGGTCTCGCAGCGGGTGCGCGCCCCGGCTTCGAGCCCGGCGTAGACGGGGCAGCGGGTGCGGAACGGGCAGCCGGTGCGCCGCGCGGTCGGCGAGGGCGGGTCGCCGGCCAGCAGGATGCGGCTGCGGGCCCGCTCGGCGGCCGGGTCCGGCAGTGGCACGGCGGAGAGCAGCGCCCGGGTGTACGGGTGCCGGGGCCGCTCGAAGACGGCGGAGACCTCGCCCTGTTCGACGGTCCGCCCGAGGTACATCACGCTCACCCGGTCCGCGAGGTGCCGGATCACCGACAGGTCGTGCGAGACGAAGAGGTAGGACAGGCCCAGTTCGGCCTTGAGCGACTGGAGCAGGTTGAGCACCCCGGCCTGGATGGAGACGTCCAGCGCGGAGACCGGTTCGTCCAGCACCAGCAGCTTCGGCCGGACGGCCAGGGCCCGGGCGATCGAGATCCGCTGGCGCTGGCCGCCGGAGAACTGGTGCGGGTAGCGGACGGCGTGCGCCGGGTCCAGGCCGACCTGCCGCAGCAGTCCGGGCACCCGGCGGCCGATCTCCGCACGGTCGGTGCCCTGGGCCCGCAGCGGTTCGGCGACGATGTCACCGATCGGCATCCGGGGGTCGAGGCTGGCCATCGGGTCCTGGAAGACGATCTGCAGGTGGGACCGCATCCGGTGGGCGGCCGAGCGGGAGAGCCCGGCGGTGTCCTGCCCGAGCAGCTCGATCCGGCCCGACTCCGGCCTCGCGAGCCGCAGCAGCTCGAACAGGGTGGTGGACTTCCCGGAGCCGGACTCGCCGACCAGGCCGAGCGTCTCGCCCTGCCGGATGTCCAGCTCCACCCCGTCCACGGCGTAGACCTCGCCGATCCGGCGCTTGAAGACGGTGCCCTTGAGCAGCGGGAACGTCTTGGTGAGGCCGCTGACGGAGAGCACCGCCGGGCGCTCCCCGCGCGGCCCGGGCACGGCGGCCGCGGCCGGTGGCACCGGCGGTACGGGGTAGACCTCGGCGGGCGCGGGCCGGCGTTCGGCCAGTTCCCCGGCCCGCACGCAGGCGGCCAGGTGCGCCTCCTCGGCACTCCCGCCGGACGCCGCCGGTCCGCCCAGGCCCGGTTCCGCCGTCCGGCACCGCTCCTCGACCAGCGGGCAGCGCGCGGCGAACGGGCAGCCGGGCGGCAGTTCGGCCATCGGCGCGGGGGCGCCGGGGATCGGCACCAGCGGTCCGCCCCGGCCGTCCAGCCTCGGCACCGCGCCGATCAGGCCCAGCGTGTAGGGGTGGCGGGGCGCGGTGAAGAGTTCGTCCACGCCGGCCGTCTCGACCACCCGGCCCGCGTACATCACGGCGACCCGGTCGGCCATCCCGGCGATCACCCCGAGGTCGTGGCTGACCAGGACGAGCGCGGCGCCGGTCTCGCGCTGGGCGGTGCGCAGGACGTCGAGCACCTGGGCCTGGATGGTGACGTCCAGGGCGGTGGTGGGCTCGTCGGCGAGCAGGATGTCGGGGTCGTTGGCGATGGCCATGGCGATCATCGCGCGCTGGCGCATCCCGCCGGAGAACTCGTGCGGGAAGCTGTCCAGCGCGCGGTCCGGGGCCGGGATGCCGACCAGGTCGAGCAGTTCGGCGGCCCGTTCGCGGGCGGCCTGCTTGTCGAGGCGCTGGTGGATCCGGAGCGCCTCGACGATCTGGTCGCCGATCCGGTAGACGGGAGTGAAGGCGGAGAGCGGGTCCTGGAAGACCATGGCGACCCGGCTGCCGCGGATGGCGGCGAGCTCACGGCCGGGCAGGCCGACCAGCTCCCTGCCTTCCAGGGCCACCGAGCCCCGGACCCGGGCGGTGCTCGGCAGCAGTCCGAGCACGGCCAGGGCGGTCACCGACTTGCCGGAGCCGGACTCGCCGACGATGCCCAGGGTCTCGCCGCGGCGCAGGCTGAGGTCGACGCCGCGGACGGCGGGGACGGTGGCGCCGCGCGGTCCGGTGAAGTCGACCCGCAGGTCGCGGACGGCCAGCAGCGGGGTCTCGACGGTGGTGGTCACGTTCTTCCGCGCTTCCTACGAGTCCTACGAGGGGTACGGGCGACCTCGGTGGTCGGGTCGAGGGCGTCGCGCAGCCCGTCCCCGATCAGGTTGACGGCCAGGACGAAGAGCACCAGCAGCCCGGCGGCGAAGTAGAACAGCCAGGGGAACACCGGGGCGTCGCTGGTCCCGGCGGCGAGCAGGGTGCCGAGCGAGACGTCGGGGGCCTTCACGCCGAAGCCGAAGTAGGAGAGCGCGGTCTCGCTCATCACGGCGCCGCCGACCGCGATGGTGGCGTCGATGATGAGGAAGGAGGCGACGTTCGGCAGGACGTGCCGGGTGATGACGCGCAACGGCCGCACCCCCATGAACTGTGCGGCGCGGACGAATTCGCGCTCGCGCAGCGAGATGGTCATCGAGCGGACCACCCGGGCGGTGATCATCCAGTTGAAGAGGGCGAGCAGCAGCACGAAGGCGAGCCAGCCGGTGCCCTTCAGCCGGGGCGAGATGATGGTGATGATCAGGAAGCTGGGGAAGACCAGCATCAGGTCGACCAGGAACATCAGCACCCGGTCGGTCCAGCCGCCGAAGTACCCGGCGCAGGCGCCGACCAGGGAGGCCAGCACGGTCGAGAAGAGCGCCACCAGCAGGCCGATCACCAGGGACTTCTGCAGTCCGCGGACGGTCTGCGCGAAGACGTCCTGGCCGACCCCGTTGGTGCCGAACCAGTGGCTGCCGGAGGGGGGTTGGCGCAGGGCGGTGTAGTCGGGGGTGGCGTAGTCCCAGGGGGTGAGGTACTGGCCGCCGAAGGCGAGCGCGAACAGCAGCAGGACGACGACGGTGCCGGCCACCGCCCAGCGGGCGGCGAGCAGCCGGGCCAGGACGAGCCGGCCGCGGCCGGGCGCCGCGGGGGCGCCGACGGGCGGGGCGGCGACGCCCGGTGCGGCCGCGACGGCGGGTAGGTCGAGCGCGCCCGGGGCGCCCGCGACGAGCGGCAGCACGGGTGCGGCCGCTGCGGCGGGTGCGGCGGGCGGAGCGGGTACGGCGGAACCGGTGGGCCGGGCGGGCTCGGCGGGCTCGGCGGGTTCCGTGGTGACGGCGGTCATGGCGGCTCTCCTCCGGTCAGGACCGCACGCGCGGGTCGAGGGCGGCGTGCAGGGTGTCGGCGAGGAAGCCGGAGGCGAGCACCACCACCGCGGCGAACAGGTTCACGGCGACGACCGAGTTGACGTCCTGTTCGTTGATGGACTGGATGAACCACTCGCCCATCCCGTGCCAGCCGAAGATGGTCTCGGTGAAGGCGGCGCCGGTGAAGATGCCCAGGAAGCTGTAGGCGAACATCGTCGACATCGGGATCACCGCCGTCCGCAGCCCGTGCTTGACCAGGGCGCGGCCGCGGGTGAGGCCCTTGGCCTCGGCGGTGCGCAGGTAGTCGGAGCCGAGCACGTCGAGCATGGTGCCGCGCTGGTAGCGGCTGTAGGTGGCGAGGCCGCCGAGCGCCAGCGAGAGGGTGGGCAGCAGCAGGTGCAGCGCCCAGTCGCCGAGGTGGGCGCCGATCCCGCCGGCCAGCCCGGGGGTCTCGTAGCCGGTGAAGGGGATCACCTCGTGGCCGGCGACGTCCTTGGCGGCGATGGCGCCGTTCTTGAGGAAGAGCGCGACCAGGAAGACCGGGGTGGAGAGCATCACGAAGGAGAAGACGGTGAGCAGCCGGTCGGATATCCGGTACTGGCGCACCGCGCTCCAGGCCCCGGCGGCCACGCCCAGGGCCATCCCGAGCAGGCTGCCGATGAGCAGCAGGCGCAGGGACACCCAGATCCGCCGGCCGAAGTCGTCCGCCACCGGGGTGTCGTGGATGGTGCGCCCGAGGTCCCCGTGGAGCAGGTCGCCGGCCCAGCGGCCGAAGCGCTCGACGACGGGGGTGCGGTCGTTCAGGTTGAGGTCGGTGAGCTGGCGCTCGACCGAGGCGGCGGCCGGTCGCGGCACCTTGGCCTCGAAGTAGGCGCGCGGCTGGAGGGCGGCGGCGGACAGCGCGTACGCCAGGAACACGGCGGCTATCAGCAGCACCGCGTAGTAGCTGAGCCGCTTCGCCAGGTAGCGGAGCATCAGCGGCCGCCCGGGGTGGGGGCGGGGCCGACGCGTGGGGTGGGCATCGGTGGGTGGCCTTCGGTCGGTGGCCCTGGTGGAGCCGTCGGGGAATGTCCAGGTCAGGAGTGTTGCACCGGCTCAAGGCCGGGGTGTTGCGGCAGTGTTGCCGCCCGTTTCGTTTGGATCAGGTGTGAACTCCGCCCCCTGGTACTCGTGCTGATCGGCTGTTACGTTCGCTCCGCCGGCACCGACTTGGCTGCCCACGCTCAAGCTTCGCCACACCTCGCGACGCTCAACCCTCACCAACCTGATGGATTTCACCCGGGGGGAACCCTCATGGACGCTTCCACCACGCCCGTACGCCGTGCCGGCCGGGCCGCCGTGCTCGCCCTGGCCGTCGCGCTGGCCGCCACCGCGTGCAGTTCGGGCGGCGGCGGATCGGCCGACAAGGTGGCCAAGAGCGAGCCCCCGAGACAGGGCGCGATCGACGTCAACGCCAAGTCGCCGGACCAGCTGCGCGACGGCGGGGAGGTCCGGTTCCCGCTCTACCAGTGGATCACCCAGTGGAACCCGTTCCAGGTGGACGGCCGCTACGGGGACGCGGTCGAGATCATGCGGGCCCTGGAGCCGAACCTCTTCACCACGGACGAGACCGGCACCTTCAAGCCGGCCCCCGACTACCTGGTGGACGCCAAGGTCACCTCGACCTCGCCGCAGGTCGTCACCTACAAGCTGAACCCGAAGGCCAAGTGGTCGGACGGCAAGCCGCTCGGCTACCTGGACTTCAAGGCGGACTGGGAGGCCAGCGGGGGCAAGAAGGACGGCTACAACATCGCCGACTCCTCCGGCTACGAGCTGATCTCCGGGATCGAGCAGGGTGCCGACGCCTCCGAGGTCAAGGTGAGCTTCTCGGAGCCGTACGCGGACTGGCAGAACCTGTTCCGCCCGCTGATCCCGGCAGCCGGGATCAGCACGGCCGACGACTTCAACAAGGGCTGGGTCGAGAAGATCCCGATCACCGCCGGCGCGTTGAAGATCGGTACGGCGGACAAGACCGCGCAGACCATCACGCTGGTCCCGGACCCGGCCTGGTGGGGGAACAAGCCCAAGGTCGAGAAGATCACCTTCCGGGTGATGTCCCAGTCGGCGACCACCCAGGCGTTCCTGAACAACGAGATCGACTTCGCCACGGCGGGCACCGCCACCGCGTACGGGCAGCTCAAGGACGCCAAGGACGCGGTGATCCGGACCGCCAGCCCGTGGGACGAGGTGCACATCTCGTTCGGCGGCGGCGGCCCGCTGGCGGACCAGAAGGTGCGCCAGGCGCTCGGCAAGGCACTGGACCGCCCCTCGCTGATCAAGATCGCCAACAACGGCGTGCCGGTGGAGTTCAAGCCGCTGGGCAACCACATCTTCATGCCCAACCAGGCCGGCTACCAGGACAACTCGGGCGAGTGGGCCAAGTTCGACCTGGCCGCCGCCAAGAAGGCGCTGGACGAGGCGGGCTGGAAGGAGGCCGGCAGCGGGCAGCCGCGCACCAAGGACGGCCAGCCGCTGACCCTGCACTGGGTGCTCACCGACGCCGCTCCGCAGGCCCAGCTCGACCTGGCCACCGCGGCCCAGTCGATGTGGCTGGCGGCGGGTGTGAAGGTCGAGCTCGACAAGGTCCCGAGCAACGACTTCTTCACCAAGTACGTCAACCCGGGCAAGTTCTCCATCGCCAGCTGGCGCAACACCGACTCGTTCCCGCTCTCCAGCAGCCTCGGCAACTTCCGCCTGCCGCAGGGCGACAACGTCTTCGGCAACTACTCCAAGCTCGGCACGCCCGAGATCGACGGGCTGCTCAAGAAGGCGGCCGGCACCATCGACCCGGTGGAGGCCGCGAAGCTGTACAACCAGGCGGACGCCAAGATCTGGGAGCTCGGCCACACCGTCGAGCTGTACCAGCGGCCGACGGTCGTCGCGAGCCGCAAGGGCCTGGCCAACTACGGCGCGTTCGGCCTGGCGAGCGTCGACTACACCACGGTGGGCTGGGAGAAGTAGCGGCGGCCACCGCGGCGGTGGTGGCGCCGGCGGCACGGCGGGCGTCGACGGCACGGCGGGCGCTGGCGAGCAGCGCGGTGATCACGAGGCCGGTGGCGCGGACACGGGTGGAACGGCTCTGCCGCCCCCGCTGTCCTGCCACCGGTCTTGACCTTCCGCGATGCCCGCAGGCACCCGTGTCGTGGGGTCCGTCCGGACCCGCGCACCTCCAGCCGAGGAGAATCTAGCGGGGAGCTCCGGGCGGCCGGGCCGTCCGGCGGGGGCGCGCCGGAAACCCGTCGTGCTGTCACCCGGTTCGCGCACCGCGTCGTCAACTCTCGCTGACGGCAGGGCAGAACGGACCGGGGCGCCCGGGGCGGCGCGGTGCGGGAGCGGCGGGCGGGCGTACCGGGCGCGGGTCGACGTGGCGCGCCCGGGGGGCCGAGCGCTCTCCCGCGCGGGCGTGGGGCGCTCCGGCCGGGCGCGGGGCGGCCGCGCCGGTGCGTGCGCCGGGCCCGGGCCGCTGCCAGGATGCGGCGGGTACAGCCCGCCCGCCCCGGAGCCCGGAGACCCGTCCATGACCAGCGATCCCGCCGCAGCACCCCGCCCGCACCACGTCGACCCGCGTCCGGTGCGCCGGATGGTCCCGCGCAGCCGGAACGAGCCGCACCGGGTCGCCACCCCGCTGGAGCTCTTCTTCGACCTCTGCTTCGTGGTCGCGGTCGGCCAGGCCGGTCGGGAGCTCGCCCACGACCTGGCCGCCGGCCACTACGGGGACGGCCTGCGCGGGTACGTCTTCGCCTTCTTCGCGATCTGGTGGGCCTGGATGAACTTCACCTGGTTCGCCTCCGCCTACGACTGCGACGACGTCCCCTACCGGGTCACCACGCTGGTCCAGATCGCCGGGGTGCTGGTCCTCGCCGCCGGGGTGCCCCGGATGTTCGCCGAGCAGGACCTGGTGCTGTCGGTCGTCGGCTACGTGGTGATGCGGCTGGCGATGGTCACCCAGTGGCTGCGCGCGGCGGCCGGCGAGGAGGGGCAGGCCCGCGGGGTGGCACTGCGCTACGCGGCCGGCATCACGCTCTGCCAGCTCGCCTGGGTGGCGATGCTGCTGGTGCCGCACGACGCCCGGGCGTACGTGATCCCGATCGGCATCGTGGCCGAGCTGTCCGTGCCGGTGGTCGCCGAACTGCGGCTCCGGACCAGCTGGCACCCGCACCACATCGCGGAGCGGTACGGCCTGTTCACCCTGATCGTGCTCGGCGAGACGGTGGCGGCGGCGACCGTGGCGGTGCAGTCGGCGGTGGACGAGCACGAGGGGCTGACCCGGCTGCTGCCGGTGGCCGGCGGCGGTCTGCTGATCTGCTTCTCGGCCTGGTGGATCTACTTCGCCCGGCCGGTCCACGACCACCTGCGCACCAACCGGCAGGCCTTCTCCTGGGGCTACGGCCACTACCTGGTGTTCGGCTCGGCGGCGGCGATCGGCTCGGGCCTGGAGGTCGCGGTGGAGTCGGCGGTGCACAAGGCGCACGTCTCGGAGACGGTCGCCACCGCGACGGTGACCGTGCCCACCGCGATCTACCTGTTCACCGTCTGGCTGCTGCACTCGCGGCACACCAAGAGCGGGGTGGAGCAGGCCATGCTGCCCGCCGCCTCGGTGGCGGTGCTGGCGTGCACGGCGGCGGGCGGCTCCGGCGTCCTGGTGGCGGGCCTGGTGACCGCGGCCACGGTGGCGGCGGGCGTCGTGCTGCACGCGCGCAGCGACGCCCGGGCCGCCGCCGGCGCGGCCTGAGGCTCCGGCCGGCCGGGGGCGGCCGCGGCCGGGTGCCCGGGGGAGTCGCCGTGCGGGCCGCCGGTGGAGTGGCCGGTGGACTGCCCGTGGGAGTGGCCGACCAACTGCTGGAGCGCCTGGCCGTGCCGGGACAGCCAGCCGAGGTAGGTCGGACTGACCCGGGCCAGGTCCAGGTAGGCGGCCCGCAGCTCCCCGTAGAGCGCGTCCAGGGCCGGCGGGCTGAGCGCCCGCGGTCGCCAGGTGAGCAGCAGCCGGACGGCCAGCGGGTCGCCGTGCACCGGCCGGACGACGGTGCCGGGCCCGGGGGCCGAGGTCGGCTGGCAGGGGCGGACGGCCTCGCCGGAGGCGACCAGCTCGGCGGCGGTCGCGTTGTCGCGCACCTGCACCACGCGGGGGTTGAGCCCGGCCTCGCTGAAGACCCGGCGCATCGCGGCGTACTCGTGGTCGGCCGTCGGGTCGACCATCCAGGTGTCCTCGGCGAGGTCGGCCAGGTGGACCACCGGCCGGGCGGCGGCCGGGTGGCCCGCGGCGAGCGCGACGAACTGCGGCTCCCGGGCCATCAGGACCCGGTGCTCGGTGTCCGCCGGGACCTTCAGCGGGAAGCCCTCGCTCTCGTGCACGAAGGCGACGTCCAACTGGTCGGCGGAGACCATCCGCAGCAGGGCGTTGGCGGAGATGTCGATGTGGATGGTGGTGTCGGTCTCCGGCAGCCGGTCGTGCACCCGGCGCAGCCAGGCCGCCACCGCCCTGCTGCCCACGCTGCCGATCCGCAGCCGCCGGGCGCGCTCGCCGCTGGCGGCCTCACGGGCCTCCTGGCGGGCGGCGGCGACCAGCGCGGCCATCTCGGCGATCACCGGCCGGGCCCGGGACAGCACCGAGTGGCCGAGCGCGGTGGGCCGGCTGCCGGTCTGCTCGCGGGTGAACAGGGTGCCGCCGACGGCCCGTTCGATGCGGTGCAGCTGCGTGGTGAGGGAGGGCTGGGTCATGCCGAGCTGGAGCGCAGCCTTGCGGAGGCTGCCGCTGTCGGCAATCGCGCACAGCACCCGGAGGTGTCTCACGTCGAGCTCCACGTCGGGAGCATAACGGTCAATTCGGTGTGACGCCAGGGACATGACAGGTCGTCCGTCCGAACGCCCCCGGCTCCGCGGGTGATTGCCCGGTGCTATCGCCGGTTGACATCATCCGCCGCGCGGCCGTGCTGACCCAAGCTCTGGGGACAGCAAGCATTCATCCGATGCCCGCGACCGGCCCCCACCGGCCGCGGCGCACCCCACCATCGGAGCCCCCACATGCACCGCATTCCGCGGACGTTCTCCGCTGCCCTGGGCCTGGCGCTCGCCGCCGGCCTCGCCGCCCTGCCCGGCACCGCGACCGCCGCCCCCGCGACCGGCGCGGCCCAGCACTACACCGCCGCCGCCTCGGCGCACCCGGGCACCGGGAAGGCCGACAACCAGGCGTTCTACGAGGCCGTGATGAAGTCCGCGCGGGCGAAGCAGGCGGCCACGCCGTACCTGAAGGCCGTCGTGGTGACCTACGACGCGAGCAACGCGCCGTCCTTCGCCTCCGAGATATCCCGGAGCGCCCAGATCTGGAACGGCTCGGTCGCCAACGTCCGCCTCCAGTCCGGCGCGAACGCCGACTTCTCGTACTACGAGGGCGACGACCCGAGCAACGGCTCGTACGCCAGCACCGACGGCCACGGGTCCGGCTACATCTTCCTCGACTACACCCAGAACCAGGAGTATGACTCCACCCGGGTCACGGCGCACGAGACCGGCCACGTGCTCGGCCTGCCGGACCACTACTCGGGCCCGTGCAGCGAGCTGATGTCCGGCGGCGGCCCGGGCACCTCCTGCACCAACCCCTACCCGAACAGCACCGAGCGCAGCCGGGTCAACTCCCTGTGGCGCAACGGTCTGAGCGCCACCACGCGCTGACCGGTCCGCGGGCCCCCGCGCCCCGCCGGTCCCTCCCGCCCCACCTCGTCGGACCGCTCCACCGCCCCACGGCGGAGCGCTCCGCCCGCCCCACCGCTCCGCCCGCTCCACCCGCCCCACCGCTCCACCGTTCATCAGTTCACCCGTTCACCCGTTCGCCGTGGCCCACCCCCAGCGGCCCCGGCACCCGCGAACAGGAGCCCCCACATGAACCGCATCTCCCGCACGCTCTCCGCGGCCGTCGGCCTGGTGCTCGCCGCCGGCCTGGCCGCCCTGCCCACCACCGCCGTCGCTGCGCCCGCCCCGGCGGTCCAGGGCTACACGGCCTCCACCGCCTACGCCGGCTCGGCCGCCGAGGACGCGAACAACCAGGCGTTCTACGAGGCCGTGATGAAGTCCGCGCTGGCCAAGCAGGCGGCCACGCCGTACCTGAAGGCCGTCGTGGTGACCTACGACGCCAGCAGCGCGCCGACCTTCCGCAACCAGATATCGCAGAGCGCCCAGATCTGGAACGGCTCGGTCACCAACGTGCAGCTGCGCTCCGGGACCAACGCCGACTTCCGCTACTACGAGGGCAACGACTCGCGCGGGTCCTACGCCAGCACCAACGGGCACGGCCAGGGCTACATCTTCCTGGACTACGCCCAGAACCGTCAGTACAACTCCACCCGGGTCACCGCGCACGAGACCGGCCACGTGCTCGGCCTGCCGGACCACTACTCGGGCCCGTGCAGCGAGCTGATGTCCGGCGGCGGCCCGGGCACCTCCTGCACCAACCCCTACCCGAACAGCACCGAGCGCAGCCGGGTCAACTCGCTCTGGCTCCGCGGCTGACCCCTCGGCCGGTCCCCGGTCGGACTGCGTGACCGCGTGACCGCGTGAACCGCCGACAGGGCCCGGCCGCTCCCCCCGAGCGGCCGGGCCCTGTCGGTGCCGCGTGCGAGCATGCCGACGAGGACCAGTCCACCGACCGCGAGGTACCGCCGCCATGCCGCTCTCCGTCCCCGACCGCCTGGCCGACCTGCCGTACGCCCACCTGCTGCGCCCGCACTCCGGCCCGCTGCGCAGCGACGAGCGCTACGACACCGTCCACTTCGACGCCGGCGAGTACACCGACCAGTCCGCCGGCGGCGCCACCTTCCTGGAGTGCGCCTTCACCGGCGTCGCGCTGAGCGGGGTCAGGCTGCGCCGGGCCCGCTTCAACGAGGTCTGGGCCCAGGCCGGCCGCTGGGTGGCCTGCGACCTCAGCGACACCGAGTGGCAGGACAGCGCCGTCACCGGCGGGGTGCTGGCGGGGGTGGCCGCGCACGGTTCGGCGCTGCGCCGGACGGTCTTCCGCGGCTGCAAGCTGGAGGCGGTCAACCTGCGCGCCGCCGTCCTGCGCGACGTCGTCTTCGAGGACTGCCTGCTGCGCGACGTGGACTTCGGCGACGCCAAGCTGACCGAGGTCTCCTTCCCGGGCTCCACCCTGGAGGAGGTCCGGTTCCGCGGCGCCAAGCTGACCAAGGTGGACCTTCGCGGCGCCGTCCGGCTGGGCCTGCCCGACGGCCACCAGGGCCTGCAGGGCGCCGTCATCAGCTCCCCGCAGCTCCTCGAACTGGCACCGCTGTTCGCCCAGGCCCTGGGGATCACGGTGAAGGACTGACCGGGGGCGGTGAGCCCGCCGTTCAGACCGGCGTCGCTCGGTGACGACCGGGCGAACAGTCCGCCAACCCTGCCCCGGCCCTCTGGTGGGGCGGTCCGGGCGGCGGGAGGATGCTGCGCGATCGAGCCCCAACTTGTGTGCACAACATCGCCAGTGAAGGGACGGGCTGGGCTGATGGCCGAGCTGAGTCGTAGAAAGTTCGTCGCGTTGTCCGGAGCCGCCGCGGCAGGCCTGGCCGTGGCCGGGACCACCGGTGCGGGGGCGGCGCCGGGCGCGCCCGCCGCGGCGCCGTCGGCGGCGCTGTCGCAGACCGGCACCATCGCGGACGCGAAGCACATCGTCATCCTGATGCAGGAGAACCGCAGCTTCGACCACTACTTCGGGATGCTGCGCGGCGTGCGCGGCTTCGCCGACCGCAGCGCGATCCAGATCGCCAACGGGTACAGCGTCTTCAACCAGCCCAACGGGCTCGGGCGGCAGTACCCGTGGCAGTTCAGCGCCACCAAGCCGGCCGGCGGCGCCGACCCCGAGCGCCTGGCCCAGTGCAACGGCGACCTGGCTCATGGCTGGTCCGACCAGCACCGGGCGTGGAACGGCGGCAGGATGGACTCCTGGGTCGCCGCCAAGGGCAACGTCCGCACGCTCGGGTACCTCACCCGCCAGGACATCCCGTTCCACTACGCGCTCGCCGAGAACTGGACCATCTGCGACGCCTACTTCTGTTCCGTCCTCAGCGCCACCGGCCCCAACCGCACCTACCACTGGTCCGGTCAGATCGACCCGGACGGCGCGGCGGGCGGCCCGGCGAACGACGGCGGCGACGAGAAGGGCCTGCGCTGGCAGACCTACGCCGAGGCGCTGGAGGGCGCCGGCGTGAGCTGGAAGGTCTACCAGAACGCGGCCGACAACTACGGCGACAACGCCCTGGCCTACTTCACCGCGTTCAGCTCCGCCCCGGCCGGCAGCCCGCTCGCGGTCAAGGGCATGGGCTCCGTCCCCAGGGCGACCGGCCGGACCCCGGACGACATCGTCGCCGCGCTCAGGGCCGACGCGCTGAACGGCACGCTCCCGCAGGTCTCCTGGATCGTCCCCGACCAGGGCTCCTCCGAGCACCCCTACTCGACCCCCCAGGACGGCGCGCACTTCGTCCACAACGTGATCGACGCCCTGGCCGCCGCCCCGGACGTCTTCAACTCCACCGTCCTCTTCCTCAACTACGACGAGAACGACGGCTTCTTCGACCACGTCCCGCCGCCCGCCGCGCCGGCCGGCACCCCGGGCGAGTTCTACGGCGGGACCAACATCGGCCTCGGCTTCCGCGTCCCGATGATCGCCATCTCGCCCTGGACCCGCGGCGGCTGGGTCAACTCCGAGGTCTTCGACCACACCTCGGTGCTGCGCTTCCTGGAGAAGTGGACGGCCGCCATCGGCAAGCCGGCCACCTGCCCCAACATCACCGACTGGCGCCGCCGGGTCTGCGGCGACCTCACCAGCGCCTTCGACTTCGCCAACCCGGTCTACGGCCTGCCCGCCCTGCCCAACACCGACGCGGTGATCGGCATGTCGAGCTGCGGACCGCTGCCCAACCCGGCGCCGGTCGACAACAAGCTGCCCGTCCAGGAGCCCGGGACCCGCCCGGCCCGCGCCCTGCCGTACCAGCCGAACGCCAACCTGGACCGCCTGGAGTTCGGCTCCGCCGGGGCGATCAAGGTCTGGCTGAAGATGGCCAACGAGGGCGCGGTCGCCCAGAAGTCGGCGCACTTCGCGGCCTACGCCAACGCCTACCGCAGCGGCGGGCCCTGGCAGTACACCGTCGACCCGGGCGGCAACCAGAGCGACTTCTTCAACTGCGGCACCGGCTTCGGCGGCGGCCCGTACGACCTCTCGGTGGTCGGCCCCAACCGCTTCCTGCGCCGCTTCAGGGGCGATGCCACCAAGGCGGGCAAGAACGCGGCGGTCACCGCCTCGTACGCGGTCGAGCCGGGTACCGGGAAGCCGGCGCTCTACGTCAAGCTCGCCAACACCGGCACCACGGCGCTGACCTTCACCATCACCTCGAACAACTATCGCACGGACGGCCCCTGGACGTACCAGGTGCCGGCCGGCGCCAGCGTGAGCGATTTCTTCAACGTGGTCGCCTACACCAACGGCTGGTACGACTTCACCGTCACGGTGGCCGCGGACAGCTCCTGGTCGCAGCGGTTCACCGGCCACCTGGAGACCGGCACGGCCAGCGTCAGCGGCTGATCCCCGGGCGCTGGACCCAGCCGCCGGATCCAGCCGCCCGATCCAGCCGCCGGACTCGGCGGCCCCCGGGAGGACGACGGTCGGTGATCCCCCGGGGGCCGTCCGCACGCGGGCTCCCGGGGGCCGGGGCCCGGGCGGCCCGCCAGCGGATGCGCCCGCCGGACACCGGTGTGAGAGTGGGGGCAGCCCGGAAGTCGTCCGGAGGAGGAGTCATGGGCATCTTCGACAGGTTCCGCCACAAGGCGCACGACGCCGCCGGGGAGGCCAGGTCCTCCTCACTCGGCGGGAGCCACGAACAGGACACCACCGCGATGACGGACCCCGCCCAGCGGGCCGCGCTCGCCCACGACGAGGCCGCCGACGCGTTCGGCGCCGAGACCGAACGGGCCCGCCGGGTCGGCGAGGCCCGGCAGACCCCCCGGGTCACCGAACGGGAGGCCGAGGAGCGGGCCCGCGAGGACATGACGGCCGAGGGCGATCCCTGGGACTGACCGCCGACCGCTGATCGCCGACTGCCGACCGCTGATCGGAACGCCGTAGGGACGCGCCCGCCGGGCGCGTCCCTACGGCGTTCCCGGGCCCCGGTCAGTGCCCGCGCGGCGGCAGCGGCGGCCGCCGCAGGTTCGGCCGCGGGGTGTCGTCCGGCGGCGGGACGGCGGCCGGCGCGTCCTCCAGCAGGTCCAGCGCCAGCCGGACGGCCGTGACCAGCTCGGGGTGCTGCCCCCGGGCCCAGTCCTGCGGGGTGCGCAGCACGTGCACGTCCGGCTCCACGCCGTGGTTCTCCACCGACCAGCCGAGCCCGCCGGTGAACCAGGAGGCGTTCTTAGGCACCGAGATCTGCGTCCCGTCGCCGAGCGTGTGCCGCCCGGTCATGCCGACCACCCCGCCCCAGGTGCGGTTGCCGACCACCGGGCCGAGCCGCAGCAGCTTGATCGCGGCGATGATGACGTCGCCGTCCGAGCTGGTGGCCTCGTCGGCCAGGGCCACGATCGGTCCGCGCGGCGCGTTGCGCGGCCAGCGCACCGGCTGGCGCCCCCGGCTGAAGTCCCACGCCAGCACCGGCCGGGTGAGCTTCTCCAGGACCAGCTCGGAGACGTTGCCGCCGGCGTTGCCGCGGACGTCCAGGACCAGCGCGGGCTTGTCCAGCTCCCGGCGGAGGTCCCGGTTGAACTGGGCCCAGCCCGAGCCGCCGAGGTCCGGGATGTGCAGGTAGCCGCACCGGCCGTCGCTGAACTCCCGGACCAGGGAGCGGCGCTTGGCCACCCAGTCCTGGTAGCGGATGGGCCGCTCGTCGGTCAGCGGGGTGACGGTGATCCGGCGGATCCCGGTGCCCCGGCCGTCCGGGTCCTGCCGGCCGCGCAGGGTCAGTTCGACGCTGGTGCCGCCGGTGCCGGCCAGCAGCGGGGCCGGACCGCGCACCCGGTCCACCGGGCGACCGGCCACCGCCAGCAGCTCGTCGCCGTCCCGGACGCCCTGGGAGGCCAGCGGGGCCCGGGCACGCGGGTCGGAGGACTCGCCGGGCAGGATGCGGTCGACCAGCCAGCGGCCGTCGGCGGCGTGGCGGGCGTTGGCGCCGAGCAGGCCGAGCGGCTGCTGCACCGGTGAGGGCCCCTCGCCGCGCCGGGACGGCGTGACGTACGCGTGCGAGGTGCCCAGCTCGCCGAGCAGTTCGCGGAGCAGGTCGGCGAAGTCGTCCGGCCCGGCGATCCGCTCCAGCAGCGGCTCGTACTGGGCGACCAGCGCGGGCCAGTCCAGCCCGGACATCCCGGCGTCCCAGAACTGGTCCCGGACGATCCGGGCCGCCTCGTGGTACGCCTGGCGCCACTCGGCGGCCGGACGCACGGTGTGGGTGATCCGCCGCAGGTCCACCGTGGTGCCGGCGGACGGCGCGGTGACCGGGACGATCCGCAGGGTGCCGGCCGAGTAGACCGCGACCGAGCCGCCGTCGCCCGAGACGGCGTAGCCGTCCAGCTTGTCGGCCAGCGTGCTGCGGGTGCCCCGGGCCAGGTCGAAGTACTCCAGCGAGGGGCGGCCGGAGGTGTCGTCCGGGTTGGTGAAGGTCTGCCCGAGGGTGCCGGAGATCGGCCAGCGCAGCCAGACCAGCCCGCCCCGCACGGCGTCGGTCGCCGAGTACTTGGAGGCGATCACCGGGAACGGCAGCAGCCGCTCGCCGATGCCCTGCGGGTCCACCCGCACGGTGCCGTCCCCGCCGCCGTCGCCGCGCGGGGCGCCGTCCTCGGCGGGGGCGGCGAACGGGGACGGGGTGTCGGCGGTGAGCGGGACGAGGTAGGGGCGGCAGCCGAGCGGGAAGGAGAGGTCGCCGGTGTGCACGTCGTGCACCGGGTCGAAGCCGCGCCAGGACAGGAAGGCCAGGTAGCGGCCGTCCCGGGTGAACACCGGCTGCTCGTCCTCGAAGCGGCCGTCGGTGATCTCGGTGATCGGCGCGGGCGCGTCGGTGCGGGTCAGCCGGATCCGGCGCAGGGAGCGGCCCGCGACCGGCTGGGACCAGGCGATCCAGTGCGAGTCGGGGGAGAAGCGGGCGCCGCCGACCGGTCCGTGCTCGGAGGCGGCCAGTTCGCGGACGGCGCCGTCCGCGGTGGCGACCAGCAGCAGCCGTCCGTCGGAGGCGGCGGCGGCCAGGTGGGTGCCGTCGGGGGAGGCGGTGAGTTCCAGGACGCGCCCGAGCCGGCCAGCGGCGAGCACCCGGTGCCGGTGCGTCCCCGTACCGTCCGCCGCCGTGTGCGCGCCGTCCGCCGCCGTCCCCGTGCCGTCCGCCGCCGTCCCCGGATCGTCGCCCCCGTGCCCGGTGGCGTCGTGGCCGGGCAGCGGGACGATCTCGACCGCGTCCTCGCCCTGCGCGTCGGTGATCCAGCCCGCCTCACCGGTGTGCCCGAGCAGGACCGGCAGCCGGGTGCGCACGCCCGGGGTGTCGGCGAGCGCCCGGGCCGGGCCGTCCCGGTGGGTGAGCCAGTACTGGCTGCCCCGCACGGTGATCAGCCCGGCGCGGCCGGTATGGTCGCAGGCCAGGTCCTTGACGTGGGAGGCGGCGCTCACCTGGTACGGCCGCCGGCCGGCCCGGGCGCCGCCGAGCGGCACCCGCAGCCGGTGCGGCGCGGGCGCGTCCAGGCCCTCCAGCACCCAGAGGTCGCCGGCGTGCTGGTAGACGATCCGGGTGCCGTCGGTGGCGGCCTCGCGGGCGTAGTAGGAGGCGTGGTCGGTGTGCCGGCGCAGGTCGGAGCCGTCGGGGCGGCAGGAGTAAAGGTTGCCGATGCCCTCGTGGTCGGAGAGGAAGGCGATCCGGTCGCCGACCGGCATGGGCGAGGCGAGGTGCCCCCGGTGGCCGGCCAGGACCTGCTCGCCGTCCACCCAGAGCCGGCCGGTGGCGCCGCCCCGGTAGCGCTTCCAGGCGGCCGGCTCGTGCGGCGCCGAGCCGGTGAGCAGCACGGTGTGCGCCCGGCTCAGCTGGGCGTCGCCGACCGGCCCCCAGGGCATCCGGCGGCCGGGGGAGCCGTCCGGCGGCAGCGCGTGCGCCCAGGTGTAGTGGCCGAAGGGCTCGTGGTAGGAGGTGACGGCGAGGAGTTCGCCGTCCGGCAGCCAGCCGCGCAGCCGGGTGTCCTGGCTGCCCCAGTAGCTGAGCCGGACGGCCTCGCCGCCCTCGACCGGCGCGGTCCAGATCTCGGGGGTCGGGCTCTGCCAGGCGGTCCAGGCCAGGGTGCGGCCGTCGGGGGAGATCCGGGGGTGGCTGACCCTGGTCCGGTCGCAGCTGACCCGCCAGGCACGGCCGACGCTGCCGCCGGGGGAGAGCGGGGCGATCCAGACGTCGTCCTCGGCGGTGAACGCCAGCAGGCCCCCGCGCAGGTGCGGGTAGCGGAGGTAGCCGGGTGCCGTCATCTCTCCATGGTTCGACGGGGTGTTACGCGCGGCAACCGGACGCGCCGCGCGGCAGGGTCCGACCGGTCTGGACCATTGACACCGCACGGCCGAATCCACTTCAGTGGTCTAGTCCAACTAGGGTGCGCGGTCGGGCCGAACCCCCACTGGCACGTACCTTCGCCGTGCCCTCGGACGTCCCCCACGATCCGCGCCCCCGCAGGAGTCCCCGCATGCGCAGAACACCTGTAGCCGCACCCGTCCCGCCCCGCCGGCGCCCCCGCACACTGCTCGCCGCCGGCACCGCCTCGGCCGTCGCCGCCGCGACCATGGTCGGCCTGACCCTCGGCCTCGCGCCCGCCGCCTCGGCCGGGGAGTTCCTGGTCAATGGCGGTTTCGAGAGCGGGGCCAGCGGCCCCTGGAGCTGCTCCGCCGGCACCGGCAGCGTCGTCACCGGCCAGGCCCACAGCGGCAGTTACGCCCTGGCCGCGGCCGCCTCGGCCGGTGACACGGCCCGCTGCGCCCAGACCGTCACGGTCGCCCCCAACACCACCTACACGCTCAGCGCGTACCTCAAGGGCTCGTACGTCTACCTCGGTGTGGACGGCGGCACCAGCACCTGGACGCCGGGCACCGGCGGCGCCTACCAGAAGCTCAGCGTCAGCTTCACCACGTCCGCGACCCAGACCAGCGCCACCGTGTACACCCACGGCTGGTACGGCCAGGGCACCTACTACGCGGACGACGTCTCGCTGGACGGCCCGGGCGCGCCCAGCCCGACGCCCACCGTGACGCCCACGGTCACGCCCACCGTCACCCCCACGGTGACCCCGACCGTCACGCCCACCGTGACCCCGACGGTCACCCCGACCGTGACGCCCACCGTGACGCCCACCGGGCCGGCCGGCAGCCACGCCCTGGTCGGCTACCTGCACGCCAGCTTCGCCAACGGCGCCGGCTACACCAAGGTCGCCGACGTCCCGGACTCCTGGGACTTCATCAACCTCTCCTTCGGCGAGCCCACCTCCGTCACCTCCGGCGACATCCGGTTCAACCGCTGCCCGGTCACCGAGTGCCCGGGAGTGGAGTCCGACGCGGACTTCAAGGCCGCGATCGCCGCCAAGCGGGCCAAGGGCAAGAAGGTGCTGATCTCGATCGGCGGCCAGAACGGCCAGGTCCAGCTCACCACCACGGCCGCCCGCGACGCCTTCGTCAGCTCGGTTTCGGCGATCATCGACAAGTGGGGGCTGGACGGCCTCGACATCGACTTCGAGGGCCACTCGCTCTCGCTGAACACCGGCGACACCGACTTCAAGAACCCGACCAGCCCGGTCGTCGTCAACCTGATCTCCGCCGTGAAGACGCTGAAGGCCAAGTACGGCCCGAACTTCGTCCTCACCATGGCCCCGGAGACCTTCTTCGTCCAACTCGGCTACCAGTACTACGGGTCCGGCCCGTGGGGCGGCCAGGACCCGCGCGCCGGCGCCTACCTGCCGGTGATCCACGCCCTGCGCGACGACCTCACCCTGCTGCACGTCCAGGACTACAACTCCGGCTCGATCATGGGCCTGGACAACCAGTACCACTCGATGGGCGGCGCCGACTTCCACGTCGCGATGACCGACATGCTGCTCAAGGGCTTCCCGGTGGCGGGCAACACGAACAACGTGTTCCCGGCGCTGCCCGCGAGCAAGGTCGCCATCGGCATGCCGGCCACCACCAACGCGGGCAACGGCTACGTCGCCCCCGCCGAGGTCAACAAGGCGCTGGACTGCCTCACCAAGGCCACCAACTGCGGCAGCTACGTCCCCAAGGCCGGCCCCCAGCCGAACCTGCGCGGCCTGATGACCTGGTCGATCAACTGGGACCAGTTCGGCGGCCGTGAGTTCTCCAAGAACTTCGACAGCTACTTCCGCCGCTGACCGACCACCGCTGACCGACCACCGCTGACCGACCACCGCTGACCGACCGCCCCCGCCGGGCGGGGGCGGGGGGGGCGCCCCCCCCCGC
>NZ_JBHWUI010000109.1:0-29630 GCF_042737525.1 Kitasatospora sp. NPDC059973
CTCGCCTTCGATTCGAAGGCGAGCGGGCCGTTTCGCTGGGTACGCCCGGTGGGACTCGAACCCACGACACTACGGACCTAAACCGTATCTCTCTAGCCAGCTGGAGTACGGGCGCATGCCAGGTCCAGCCTACCGGCTCGCCGTCCAGCAGGCCGCACCTTTTCCGGCGGTGGGTCCTCCTACGCGGCGGCAGCCTCCGGCGGCGTGTCCCGGTTCCTGTTCCGGCCGCAGTAGGTCGGCGTGATGGAGTGACAGTTGGGGCAGAGCAGGCGGAGGTTGTCCCGCCTGTTGTCGAGCCAGTCGCCGTTGATGTGGTCGACCTCCAGGGTCATCGGGTGTCCGAGCCAGGTCGGCGGGGCGCCGCACATCTCGCAGACGTCGGGGTGGCCGATGTGCACGAGCATCGCCCGCAGGCGGTCGCCCGGAACCCGCTGACTCCCCGGCGGGCGCCGGACGAGCAGGTCCTCGGGCGTGCGTCGCGGTCCGGTCTTGCGGCCCTTGTTGTGGGCCCGACCGGTGAAGTGGGAGGTGTCGAGGCGGTGGAACGCGATGCTCTCCCGCAGCAGCGTCCGCGAGCTGCCGCAGTCGACCATCCCCAGGGCGAGGATCACGCCGCGGAGGCTGCGGTGCTCTGCCACGGCGTGTGCCAGCGCGCCCTTGGGGACGGCCCCGACCCGGTCGCGGCCGTCGCCCCTGAAGGTGAAGTGGGAGGTGTCGATGCCGAATTCGACCAAGCGCCGCTTCAGGTACGAGTAGAGGCTGTCGTACGGAGTGACGCCGAGGTGGGCCATCATCGCGTTGATGCTGTCGCTGTGGGCCGCGGCTTCGGCCAGGACCTCCCGCGGGTAGCGGCGGCGCCCGTAGTCGGGGCGGCCCTCGTTGAAGTGCGTGGTGTCGATCCCGTAGTGCCGCAGCCGCTTGCTGAGGTAGCTGTGGGTGCCGCCCGCCATCGGCACGCCGAGCCTGCGCATCATGTCGTTCACGCTGGTCGACTCGGCGGCGAGTGAGGCCAGCAGCTCACGGGTGTACTTGACCGGCATGGTCGTCCCCCTTCGGGCCTGTGTGCGCCCGTCCCCCGTGGGGGCGAACGAGTGGGGGGCGGGGTGGTTACGGGGTCACCACCAGTACGTCGGGTAGGTGCGGCGGGTGAGGCGGGCGGCGGCGAGGCCGGTGGCGGTGAGCAGCAGGGTGGCGAGGAGCAGGAGGGGGAGGAAGCGGGTCGGGTCGGGGGCGGTGAGGGTGACGATGACGGCGGTGGCGGCCGCGGGGGAGTGGGGGGTGCGGGCGAGGGTCATGGCGCCGAGGGCGAGGCCGCCGGCGAGGGCGGCGGACCAGTAGGCGGGGGTGGTGGCGGCGAGGACGGCGTAGCCGGTGAGGGCGGAGACGAGTTGGCCGCCGATGACGCTGCGGGGTTGGGCGAGGGGGAGGGTGGGGGCGCCGGCGATGAGGGCCATGGAGGCGGCGAGCGGGGGGATGAGGAGGGGTTGGCGGGTGAGGGTGCCGAGGGCGGCGAGGGTGAGCAGGGCGGTGACGGCGGTGGCGGTGGAGGTGAGGACGGCGGTGGGGGCGGGTCGGGCGGGGGCTTGGCTGGAAAGGGGCATGGCGAAGG
Source organism: Kitasatospora sp. NPDC059973 (assembly GCF_042737525.1). Classification (NCBI taxonomy): domain Bacteria; kingdom Bacillati; phylum Actinomycetota; class Actinomycetes; order Kitasatosporales; family Streptomycetaceae; genus Kitasatospora; species Kitasatospora sp. NPDC059973. Next base: position 1,610 of record NZ_JBHWUI010000109.1, read on the forward strand.
CGATTCCTAACGCTTGGGACGGCAGGTAAGCGTTAGTCTGCGGGCTTCGGCTAACCGGTGGCAAGTGGCGTTACCGTTAGGCATGGGCATGGACATGGGCATGGTGGAGCGTGGCGCGGTGGACGAGATGCCGGTCGGCGGCGAGCATCTCGCGCTGGATCTGGTGAACAGCACCTTCGTGCGGGGTGGTCTGCGCGGGCATCTGGTGGACGTTCTGGTGGAGCCGTCGGACCTGGCGGTCTGGGTGGACCGGCACGCCGTCGAGCTGGACCTGGCGAGCGTCCCGGCCGGGGAGCCGGGGCCGGCGGAGCTGGCGGCGTTCCTGGAGCTGCGCGGGGCCCTGCGGGCGGTGCTGACGGCGGTGGTAGCGGGTGAGCCGGCGGGGGCGGCGGACGTGGCGGTGGTGAACGCGGCGGTGCGGGCGGCGCCGGGGTGGGTGGAGCTGGGGCCGGGGGCGGCCGCGCGGGGGGTGCGCCGGACGGCCGCGGGGGAGCGTGGGGCGGTGCTGCTGGGGCGGGTGGCGCAGGCGGCGGTGGAGTTGCTGACGGGGGGTCGGCGGGAGCTGGTGCGGGCCTGTCCGGCGCCGGGCTGCATCCTGTTCTTCCTGCAGCGGCACGCGCGTCGGGCGTGGTGTTCGACGGCCTGCGGGACGCGGGTCCGGGTGGCCCGGCACAGTCGTCGGCATGCGGACGGCTGACCGACGGGTATCAGCCGTTCGACCGGTGTTGTTGGGGAATTGATTACCAATTGGTACAGACCTATTGACCTTTGTGGTTCAGACCACATAGCTTCAGCGCCAATCTGCATTCCCCCACGTGCGTGCTCCCCCACAGGCATGCGCCGACACTCTCTCCCGGAGGACCGAGTGTTGATCCGAAGCACGGCCGAGCGGCGTCCCACCGCTGCCCGGCATTCCAAGAACCCGGCCGCCCGGGCGGGCATGGCCTCGCTGGCGGTCGCCGGCCTGGCCGGCCTGCTGATGGCGACGCTGGGTGCGGCGCCCTCGCAGGCGTCCGCCACCGTCGACAACGCGGCCTGTCGGCCGGACGGCATGTACCAGACGCCCGGGGTGGACGTCCCGTACTGCAGCGTCTACGACACCGAGGGCCGCGAGAAGATGGGCGCGGACCACCAGCGCCGCGTCATCGGCTACTTCACCGGCTGGCGTACCGGCAAGGACGGGACCCCGCCCTACCTGGTGAGCGACATCCCCTGGGACAAGGTCACCCACCTGAACTACGCGTTCGGGCACGTCGGCAGCGACAACAAGATCTCGGTCGGCACCGACAACGACAAGAACGAGGCGACCGGGATCTCCTTCCCGGGCGTGCCCGGCGCCGAGCTGGACCCGTCGCTGCCCTACAAGGGCCACTTCAACCTGCTGACGAAGTTCAAGAAGCAGCACCCGAACGTCAAGACCATGATCTCGGTGGGCGGCTGGACCGAGACCGGCGGGTACTTCGGCGACGACGGCAAGCGCGTCAACTCCGGCGGCTTCTACTCGTTGACGGTCAACCCGGACGGCAGCGTCAACCAGGCGGGCATCGACGCCTTCGCCAACTCCTCGGTCGACTTCATCAAGAAGTACGGCTTCAACGGCGTCGACGTCGACTACGAGTACCCGACCTCGATGAAGGACGCGGGCAACCCGCTGGACTGGCAGCTCGCCAACGGCAAGCGGGCCTCGCTGGCCAAGGGCTACGCGGCGCTGATGAAGACGCTGCGCGAGAAGCTGGACCGGGCCGGCGCCGCCGACGGCAAGCACTACCTGCTCTCGGTCGCGGCCCCGTCGTCCGGTTACCTGCTGCGCGGCATGGAGACCTTCCAGATCGCGCAGTACCTGGACTACGTCAACATCATGTCGTACGACCTGCACGGCGCCTGGAACAAGTACGTCGGCCCGAACGCCTCGCTGTTCGACGACGGCAAGGACGGCGAGCTGGCGGCGGCCAACGTGTACGGCACCGGCCAGTACGGCGGCATCGGCTACCTGAACGCCGACTGGTCGTACCACTACTTCCGCGGCTCGATGCCGGGCGGCCGGATCAACGTCGGCCTGCCGTACTACACCCGCGGGTTCAAGAACGTCACCGGCGGGACCAACGGCCTCTGGGGCACCGCGTCCGCGACCACCTGCCCGGTGGGCGCCGGGCTGACCTCGTGCGGTGACGGCGCGGTCGGCATCGACAACATCTGGAACGACAAGGACGACGCGGGCAAGGAGTCCCCGGCGGGCTCGAACCCGATGTGGCACGCGAAGAACCTGGAGAAGGGCATCGTGCCCGACTACCTCTCCAAGTACGGCGTGACCGACACCGCCCTGCAGGGCACCTACACCCGCAACTACAGCTCCACCCTGGTGGCGCCGTGGCTGTGGAACGACACCAAGAAGGTGTTCCTCTCCACCGAGGACGAGCAGTCTGTGGCCGCCAAGGCGGACTACATCGTCAACCAGGGCGCCGGCGGCGCGATGATCTGGGAGCTCGCGGGCGACTACAAGTGGGACGCGGCGGCCAACGGCGGCAAGGGCCAGTACGTGCCCGGCTCGACGCTGACCTCGCTGATGTACGACAAGTTCAAGGCGGCCTCGCCGTACAACGCGACCCGCTCGACGATCGCGCTGCCGCAGCAGACCCTGCCGGTCGACGTGTCGTTCACCAACTTCGCGCTGGGCGACTCGAACTACCCGATCAACCCGAAGATCCACATCGTCAACAACTCGACGCTGACCCTGCCGGGCGGCACCGAGTTCCAGTTCGACTACGGCAACTCGGCCCCGGGCAACGCCAAGGACCAGTCCGGCTTCGGGCTGACCGTCATCAAGCAGGACAACCCCGGTCCGGGCAACGTGGGCGGCCTCAAGGGCACCTACAACCGCGTCTCGGTGAAGCTGCCGGGCTGGCAGTCGCTGGCGCCGGGCGCTTCGGTGGACCTGGACTTCGTCTACTACCTGCCGGTCTCGACGCCGTCGAACTGGACGGTCAACGTCGCCGGCACGCTGTACGGCCTGAAGGGCGACCTGACCCGCGGCAGCACGGGCGGCGGCACCGCGACGCCGACCGCGACGCCGACGGTCACCCCGACCGTGACGCCCACGGTCACGCCGACCGTGACGCCCACCGTGACCCCGACGGTCACGCCCACGGTGACGCCGACCGCCACGCCGACCGTGACGCCCACGGTGACCCCGACCGCGACCCCGACCTCGGGTGCCTGCACGGGCGCGCCGGGCTGGGACGCGGGCACCACCTACGCGTCCACCACCAAGGTGTCCTGGAAGGGGCACTACTACCAGAACAAGTGGTGGACCAAGGGCGACGACCCCAGTGCCAGTGGCTCGTGGGGTGTCTGGAGCGACCTCGGGGCCTGCTGATCGGTCGATCCGATGAGCGTGGCTCGCTGAGGTGAGAGACGCGGTGGCGGTGCACCCGGTCGGGGGGTGCGCCGCCACCGCTTCGTTTCCGCCCCCGCGGGGGCGGCTGTCAGGCCGCCTCGACCTTGAGGTCGCGCAGCAGCTTGGCGACGTGGCCGGTGGCCTTGACGTTGTACAGGGCGTGCTCGACCTTGCCGTGCTCGTCGACGATCACGGTGGAGCGGATCACACCGGTGACGGTCTTGCCGTACAGCTTCTTCTCGCCGAACGCGCCGTAGGCCTCCAGCACCTTCTTCTCCGGGTCGGAGAGCAGGGTGACCTTGAGGTCCTCGGCCTCGCGGAACTTGCCCAGCTTCTCCGGCTTGTCCGGCGAGATGCCGATGACGTCGTACCCGGCGCCCGCGAAGACCTCCAAGTTGTCGGTGAAGTCGCAGGCCTGCTTCGTGCAGCCGGGGGTGAGCGCGGCGGGGTAGAAGTAGACGATCACCTTCCGGCCGAGGTGGCCGGCGAGGGACACCTGGTTGCCGTCGGCGTCGGACAGGCTGAAGGCGGGTGCGGTGTCGCCGGGCTGGAGACGCTCACTCACGGGGGACTCTCCTGGTGCGTGGACGGGTGGTCGTACCACGGTCAACTTACCTCCGATGGTGGGTGGGGCCGCGCGGGCCGGGGCGGCAGCTGACAAACTGGGTCAGTCGCACAGGACAACATCAGTGAATTGGGGTGGCCCGAGTGGGCGAGGCGAGCACGAAGGACAAGTCGGCGCGGACGACGGCTCAGATCGAGGCGGACATCACCCGCACCCGCACCCAGCTGGCCGCGACCCTGGACGAGCTCGCCATGCGCGTCCACCCGAGCACCATCACGGCCCAGGTCAAGGCGAAGGCCGTGGCCTCCGTGGAGGAGAAGGCCGGCCGGGTGTACGTGGCGGCCAGCGGGCTGGTCGAGCAGGCCAGGGCGCAGTTCGTGGACGAGAAGGGGCAGCCGCGCAAGGAGCGGATCGTGCCCGCCGCGCTGGTCGGCGTGGGCCTGGTGCTGCTGGTCGCCTCGGCCCGCAAGCGCCGCAAGGGCTGAGCGGCGGGGTCCTGCCGGGCCGGGTGCCACCGCACCCGGCCCGCCGGATGCCGGTCCGGGGTCACGCGGGGCGCCGCGGAGCGGTACCTTCGGGGTCGTGAGTACGAACGACGAACCGAACCGGCGGACCACCTCCCCCGAGCAGGACCCGCCGCGCCACGACCGGCTGGGCGAGAAGCTGCCGATCAAGATGCTGCACGACCGCGTCCTGGTGAAGACCGAGGGCAGCGAGGGCGAGCGCCGCTCGACCGGCGGCATCCTCATCCCGGCCACCGCGGAGCTCAGCAAGCGGTGCACCTGGGCCGAGGCCGTCGCGGTGGGCCAGAGCGTCCGCTCGGTGGAGCCCGGTGACCGCGTCCTGTACGACCCGGAGGACAAGCTGGAGGTCGAGGTCCGCGGCGCCACCTACGTGCTGCTGCGCGAGCGTGACCTGCACGCGGTGGCCGCGATGCGCTTCGGCGACGCGGAGGGCTCGACCGGGCTGTACCTCTGAGGGTCCGGGCGGGCGCCCCGTGAGGGCTTTCCTGGCGGGTCGGCGCGCCGAGGGCGCGGCGGCCCGCAACGTCGTGTCCGGGCGGTTGTCGGGGGTCGGCAGTAGGGTCCGGGCATGAGCAGTGGTGTGCCTTCGGGCGGGGTGCCTTCGATCGGTGACGACCAGCGCCGGGCCCGGGTCGGGCGGCGGCACCTGCTGGCGCGGGCCGAGCGGGCGGCGCGGGTGGAGCGGGTGGCGGACGCGGTCGTCGGGCTGCACGCCACGGACGCGGCGACGGTCTACCTGTCGGCCTGCGCGCGGCTGGCGGAGCCCTCGGCGGCGGAGGTCGAGCGGGCGCTGTACGAGGACGTCTCGCTGGTGAAGCTGCTGTCGATGCGGCGCACCCTCTTCGCGGTGACGGAGGAGTTCGCCCCGTACGTCAGCTCCGCGGCGGCGCGGGCGATCGCGGTCAAGGAGCGGGCCACGCTGGTGAAGCACCTGCGGGAGTTCGCCGAGGGGTGGGACGAGCCGCGGCTGGCCGCGACGGAGCGGGCCGTGCTGGCGGCGCTGGCCGTGCGGGGCGAGGCGACGGCGTCCGAACTCGCCGAGGACGTACCGGCGTTGCGCGAGACGATGCTGATGGCGCAGGGCAAGCCGTACGAGGCCCGGCAGAGCGTGGGCAGCCGGCTGCTGCGGCTGCTGGCCTCGGACGGGCACGTGCGGCGCTCCCGGCCGCGCGGTTCGTGGCTGAGCAGCAGCTATCCGTGGGCGCCGGTGCCGCAGTGGCCGGACGTGCCGGTGCGGGAGGCGAAGGCCGAGGTGGTCCGGCGCTGGCTGGCGGCGTACGGTCCGGCGACGGTCGAGGACGTGAAGTGGTGGACGGGCTGGACGCTGGGGGACACCCGCAGGGCGCTGGGGGACGTCGGCGCGGTGGAGGTGGCGCTGGCCGGCGCGGTGGCGGGCCTGGTGCTGCCGGGGGACGACGGGCCGGTGGCGGAGCCGGAGCCGTGGGCGGCGCTGCTGCCGGCGCTGGATCCGACGGTGATGGGCTGGCGCGGGCGGGACTGGTACCTGCGGCCCGAGGACGTGCCGGCGCTGTTCGACCGGGCGGGCAACGCCGGGCCGACGCTCTGGTGGTGCGGCCGGGTGGTCGGCGGCTGGGCGCAGCGCCCCGGCGGTGAGCTGGTGTGGCGGTTCCTGGCGGACGCCGGGGCCGAGGCGCGGGCGGCGGTCGAGGTGGAGGCGGCGCGGTTGGCGGGCTGGTTGGGCCCGGTGCGGGTGACGCCGCGGTTCCGGACGCCGCTGGAGCGGGAGCTGGTGTCCTGAGGTCCCGAGGTCCTGGGGGCGCCGATAGGGGGCTCTGGGCGCCGGGCGCTACGGGGCCTGTCCGGCGGGGTGTCCGTCGGCCGGTGCGGGGGGCTGGGCGCTGGCCGGGCGGGTCGGCGGGGTGCTGGTGTCGCCGGCCGGGGGCGGGGTGCTCGGGGGCGCGGTCGGGGTGTGCGTCGGCCGCGGCGGCGCGGTGGGTCGGTTGGTGGGCGCGGGCGGCTGTTCCGGGGTGCCGGTCGGGGCGGGGGCCTCGGGGCTGGGTGCCGGCGCCGTCTCGGTGGGCCGGCCGCTGGGGCTGGGCGGGGCGGGGGCGGACGGCGTCGGGGTGTGCGTCGGCGCGGTGGTGGCGGTGGCCGTGGCGCTGGGCGACGGCGACGGGGAGGGGGAGCCGCTGCCGGTCGGCCCGCCGGTCTGGGTGGTGCCGCGGCCGGTCTGGAGGTCGAAGCGCTGGACGTCGGTGCCGTCGAGCGCGTCGGCCATGTAGGCCGTCCAGATCCGGGTGGGGAAGGCGCCGCCGTTGATCCGTTCGTAGCCGGCGGTGCCGGACAGCGGCTCCTTGGCGTGGGTCTTCGGGTTCTCCCGGAACAGGCCGACGGTGGTGGCGAGTTCGGGGGTGAAGCCGGCGAACCAGGCGGAGAGGTTGGAGTCGGTGGTGCCGGTCTTGCCGGCGGCGGGGCGGCCGAGGTCGAGGGCGGCGGCGCCGGTGCCGCGGGTGCTGACGACGTCGCGCAGGACGTCGGTGACGGCGTCGGCGGCGCCCCGGTCGAGGGCGCTGGTGGGGACGTGTTCAGGCATCTTGGGGACGTCGATGGCGCCGCCGGAGTTGACGCGTTCGAGTTTGCCGACCGACCAGGGGGCGTACGTCTGGCCGTGGTTGGCGAGGCCGGCGTAGGCGCCGGCGAGGTTGAGGGCGCTGGGGGTGGCGGTGCCGAGCGTCATCGAGGTGTTGGCCGGGTCCATGCCGGGGACGTTGTCGGGGATGCCGAGCCGGACGGCGGTGTCGCGGACGTGGGCGAGTCCGGCGTCGACGCCCTCCTGGGCGTACACCGAGTTGACGGACTTCACCATGGCGTAGCGCAGGGTGATGCTGCCGTAGTCGATGCCGTCCTCGTTGGGCGGGGCGTACGGGGTGGGGCCGCCGGTGACGGGGCGTTCGCTGGTGCCGTCGTAGCGGGTCTCGGTGGTGATCGGGCGGCCGTCGCCGCTGCTGCGGCCGGAGGTGAGGCCGGCGGCGAGGTCGAAGGCCTTGAAGGTGGAGCCGATCTGGTTGTCCTGGCGCAGGACGTCGTTGTAGGGCTGCTTGGCGTAGTCGGGGCCGCCGTAGACGGCGACGACCCGGCCGGTGGCGGGTTCGACGGAGGCCCCGGCGACCCGGACGTCGGTGTCGGTGGCGGGCCGGGCCACGGGGTCGAGTTCGGCGGTGAGTTCCTGCTGGACGGCCTGGACGAAGGCGTCCTGGCGGGGCTTGTCGAAGGTGGTGGTGATGCGCCAGCCGCCGGACTTGAGGGTGGCGGCGTCGATGATGCCGGCGGAGACGAGGTAGTCGTCGGCGACGCCGACCAGGTAGCCGGACTGGCCCTTGAGCCCGGTGGCGGGCTGGGGGTCGATCGGGTCGGGGAAGGTGGTGGCGGCGCGGTCGGCCGGGCTGAGGAAGCCGAGTTGGACCATGCCGTCGAGGGTGTAGTTCCAGCGGGCGACGGCCTTCTCGCGGTTGGCGGGGGTGGCGGTCTTGACGTCGTAGGCGCTGGGGGCCTGGAGCAGGGCGGCGAGGTAGGCGCCCTGGGGGAGGGTGAGGCGGGAGACGTCGGTGCCGTAGTAGGCGTGGGCGGCGCTCTGGATGCCGTAGGCGCCCCGGCCGAAGTAGCTGCTGTTGAGGTACCCGGTGAGGATCTGGTCCTTGCTGCGCTGCTGGTCGACCTTGAGCGCGATGAAGAGTTCGCGGCCCTTGCGCTCGATGGTCTGGTCCTGCGTCAGGTAGTAGTTCTTGACGTACTGCTGGGTGATGGTGGAGCCGCCCTGGGTGCCGCGTCCGGTGAGGGTGTTCCAGCCGGCCCGGACCATGCCCTTCAGGTCGATGCCGCCGTTGCGGTAGAAGGTGCGGTCCTCGGCGGAGACGACGGCGTGCCGGGTGTCGAGCGGGATCTGGTCGATCGTGACGTCGGTGCGGTTCACGGCGCCGGTGCGGGCGATCTCGGTGGTGCCGTCGGCGTAGAGGTAGATGTTGTTCTGGGCGACGGCGTGGGCGTTGGCGTCGGGCACGGGGACGATGAGGTAGAGCACGGCGAAGGAGCCGACGGCGAGCAGCAGGGTCGCGGTGAGCGCGCCGAGGGTGACCCGCCAGGTGGGCAGGAGCCGGCGCCACAGCGGCTTGGCGCGGCGGGCTTCGCGGCGGGCGGCCCGTCTGGCGCTGCGCCGGGTGCTGTGGTCTGCCCTCAAGGTCATGCCGCGATTATGTGCTATTTGACCCGTGATCAGGCGTTGGAATAACCGGGTGCGCGGGAAGATCGCCGGAGGTACGGTGAAAGGTGCGAACCACATAGCGCACCCAGTTCGGGCAGCTCCGCCCGCCTGACCCGGCACCCCCCGGGTGGGGCCGGCCGGGGCCGGTCCGCGTGCGCCGGTGTCCCCGGGGACACCTGCCCGCTCCTATGTGTCGACAAGGAGACAATATGTCGAACGCTCTTCCCGCCGAGTCGCGGTTCCGACACCCTCCCGATCCCGGTCCCCGTGGTGCTCCACATCCCGCGGGCGCCGCCGGCGGCCCGGGCGCGGCGGTGGCGCTCTACCTCGCCATCGCCCGCGGAGCCTTCCGCCGCTACGCCACCTACCGGGCCGCCACCCTGGCCGGGGCCTTCACCAACACCGTCTTCGGCTTCATCCTCGCCTACACCTTCGTCGCCCTCTGGCAGGCCCGGCCCGGCCTCGGCGGCTACGACCAGAGCGCCGCCGTCACCTACATCTGGGTCAGCCAGGCGCTGCTGGTCACCGTCGCGGTCTGGGGCGGCGGCTTCCAGGACGACGTCCAGGACCGGTTCCGCAGCGGCGACATCGCCATCGACCTCTACCGTCCGGTGGACTTCCAGGGCTGGTGGCTGGCCACCGACCTCGGCCGGGCCGGCTACCACCTGCTCGCCCGCGGCACCCTGCCGATGCTGGCGGGGGCGCTGGTCTTCCGGGTCCGGCTGCCCGAACACCCGCTGACCTGGCTGTACTTCCTGCTGTCGGTGCTGCTCGCGGTGGTGGTCAGCTTCGGGCTGCGCTTCCTCGTCTCGCTCACCGGCTTCTGGCTGCACGACTCGGAGGGGGTGCGCTCGGTGATGCTGGTGGTGTCGATGTTCTTCTCCGGGATGCTGCTGCCGCTGGCGCTCTTCCCCGGCCTGCTCGGCGAGATCGCGCCGGTACTGCCGTGGGCCGCGCTGATCCAGGTGCCGACCGACGTCTTCCTGGAGCGCTCGACCGGGGCCGCGCTGCTCGGTGCGCTCGGCTTCCAACTCGCCTGGGGCCTCGGGCTGGTCCTCCTCGGCCGGGGCGTCCAGCTGCTCGCGACCCGCAAGGTGGTGGTCCAGGGTGGCTGAGCCGGCCCTCGCCCGCGCCGCGGCCCCGCCCGCCGGAGGCGACCCGCTCCCGAACGACCCGCTCCCCACCGGTCCGCTCCCGACCGAGCGGGGCCTGCTCGCCCGGACCCGCTGGGCGCTGCGCGCCTGGTGGCTCACCGCCGCGATGTGGACCAGGGCGACGATGTCCTACCGGGCGTCCTTCGTGCTGATGCTCGTCGCCAACCTGGTGATCACCTTCCTCGACTTCGTCGTGGTGATCCTGATGTTCCGGCACACCGACCGGCTCGGCGGCTGGACGCTGCCCGAGCTCGGCTTCCTCTACGGCACCTCGGGCTTCGCGCTCGGCATGGCCAACCTGCTGGTCGGCAGCGTCGACGGCCTGGGCCAGCGGATCCGGGCGGGCACGCTGGACACCATGCTGATCCGGCCCGCCCCGGCGCTGGCCCAGGTCTGCGCCGAGCGCTTCTCGCTGCGCCGGATCGGCCGGCCGGTGCAGGCGGTCGGGGTGCTGGCCTGGTCGCTGGCCGCCCTGGACGTCGACTGGACCTGGGACCGGGTGCTGCTCGTCCCGTCCCTGCTGGTCTGCGGCACGGCGATCTTCGCCGCGGTGTTCGTGGGCTTCGCCACCCTCCAGTTCTGGTGGGGCGAGGCCAAGGAGATCCAGAACGCCTTCACCTACGGCGGCGCCACCGTGCTGCACTACCCGCCGACCGTCTTCGCCAAGGAGCTGGTGGCGGGCACCGTGTTCGGCGTCCCGCTGGCCTTCGTCAACTGGCTGCCCGCGCTGCGGATCCTCGACCGGCCCGACCCGCTCGGCCTGCCGACCGCCTTCCAGTACGCCTCGCCGATCGCCGCCGTCCTCGCACTGGTGGCGGCCGGGCTGGCCTGGCGCGCCGGGCTGCGGGCCTACCGCGGCACCGGCAGCTGACCCGGCCCCGAACCCCCTCCGAAAGCAGGACTCCCATGGCACTGATCGAACTCGACGACGTCCGCCGCACCTTCACCGTCCGCGCCAAGGCCGGCCGGCTGAAGCGCGAGAAGCGCGAGGTCCGCGCGGTGGACGGACTGAGCTTCACGGTGGAGGCCGGTGAATGCGTCGGCTACATCGGCCCGAACGGCGCGGGCAAGTCCACCACCATCAAGATGCTCACCGGCATCCTGGTGCCCTCCGGCGGCCGGCTGCGCGTCGCCGGCGTCGACCCGGCCCGGGAGCGCGTCGCGCTGGCCCGCCGGATCGGCGTCGTCTTCGGGCAGCGCACCACGCTCTGGTGGGACCTCCCGCTCCGGGACTCCTACGAGCTGGCCCGCCGGATCTACCGCATCCCCGAGCACCGATACCGGGCCAACCTCCGACGCTGCGTCGAACTGCTCGACCTCGGCGCCCTGCTGGACACCCCGGTGCGCCAGCTCTCGCTCGGCCAGCGGATGCGCGGGGACCTGGCGGCGGCGCTGCTGCACGACCCGCAGGTGCTCTACCTGGACGAGCCCACCATCGGGCTGGACGTGGTGAGCAAGGGCCGGGTGCGCGACTTCCTGCGCGAGGTCAACCGCGACGAGGGCACCACCGTGCTGCTCACCACCCACGACCTCACCGACATCGAGCAGCTCTGCGGCCGGGTCATGGTGATCGACCACGGCCGGGTCGTCTACGACGGCGGCCTGGAGGGGCTGCACGCGGCGGGCGACAGCGAGCGGACCCTGGTCGTCGACCTCGCCGAGGCGCGGCCGCCGATCGAGGTGCCCGGCGCCCGGGTGGTGAAGGTCGACGGGCCGCGGCAGTGGCTGGCCTTCCCGGCCCAGCAGAGCGCCGCCCCGATCGTCGCCGCGGTCGCCGACCGGTACCCGATGGTCGACCTGTCGGTCCGCGAGCCGGCCATCGAGGACGTGATCGCCCGGATGTACGCGGAGGTCGCGATCGGCTGACCGGCCCCGGCGCGGCGGGCGTGCGTCCGGTCCGGTGGCCGGGCCGGGCGCACGGCGTTCCCACGGCGGGGGCGCGTCTTCGTGGGGCGCGCCCTCCGCATGCGCCGGCAACGGGCAGACTGGCGGGGTGAGTGACGATGCCTTCAGCGGGACCGGGCCCGGGGTCCGGTTCACCGCGGCCGACGAGGAGAAGAGACGCGGCGTCCGCCGGATGAAGACCATCGCGACCGGCCTGCTGGCCTTCGCGACCCTGGTCTTCGCCCTGGCCACCTGGGCGAAGGCGGCCGGTGCCGGCGCCTGGGCGGGCTACCTGGCCGCCGCCGCCGAGGCGGGCATGGTCGGCGCGCTCGCCGACTGGTTCGCGGTGACCGCGCTCTTCCGCCGTCCGTTCGGCCTGCCGATCCCGCACACCGCGATCATCCCGACCAAGAAGGACGCCTTCGGCAAGTCGCTCGGCGACTTCGTCGGCGACAACTTCCTCTCCGGCCAGGTGGTGCGCGGCCGGCTCGCCGCGCTCGGCATCGCCCGCCGGCTGGGGGAGTGGCTGGCCGCGCCCGGCAGCGCCGAGCGGGTCACCAAGGAGGCGTCGGCCGCGCTGCGCGGCGTCCTCGCGGTGCTGCGCGACGACGACGTCCAGGCGGTCGTCGGCGAGGCGGTGACCAGGCGGGCCGCCGCCACCTCGGTCGCCGAGCCGATGGGCCGGATGCTCGGCAGGGTGGTCGCCGACGGCGGCCACCACGGCGTGGTCGACCTGATCGCCGTCCGGGTGCACGACTGGCTGACCGAGAACCACGAGGAGGTGGTCCAGCGGGTCACCCAGAAGACCCCGGGCTGGACGCCGAGGTTCCTCGACCACCAGGTCGGCGAGCGGGTCTACAAGGAGCTGATGCGGTTCGTCACCGACATCCGGGACGACCCGCACCACGCCGCGCGCGGCGCCGTCGACAACTTCCTCGCCGACTTCGCCACCGAACTGCAGAGCGACCTGGAGACCATCGCCCGGGTCGAGCGGGCCAAGGCCGACCTGCTGGTCCGCCCCGAGGTGCAGGAGCTCATCGCCTCCACCTGGGCCGCCGTCCGCGCCCTGGTGCTGACCGCGGCCGAGGACGAGGACAGCGAGCTGCGCCGGCGCATCCGTGACGGCGTGCGCGACTTCGGCGCGCGCCTGGCGACCGAGCCGAAGCTCCAGGCCAAGGTGGACGGCTGGCTCCAGGACGCCGCCCAGTACCTCGTCGACACCTACCGCGCGGAGATCACCTCGCTGATCTCCGAGACCGTGGCAGGCTGGGACGCGGATGACGCGTCCCGCAAGATCGAGGCCAACGTCGGTCGTGACCTGCAGTTCATCCGGATCAACGGGACCGTGGTCGGAGCGCTGGCGGGACTGCTCATCCACACCGTGGCGGTGGCCCTCGGGGGGTGAGCCACCTGTGCTTATCCTTGCGGACACAGCTTGATACGCGTGTAGAGAAGAAGGGCACCACCGTGGTCCAGCCGGACGGAAGTCGGATCGGAAACCCCACCGCGAACCGGGGCATCGAGGCGTTCATCGCCGGGATGCCCAAGGCGGAGCTGCACGTCCACCACGTGGGCTCGGCCTCCCCGCGGGTGGTCGCCGAGCTGGCCGCGCGCCACCGCGGCCGGTCGAAGGTGCCGGTCGACCCGGCCGCCCTCGCCGAGTACTTCACCTTCACCGACTTCGCCCACTTCATCGAGGTCTACCTCAGCGTCGTCGACCTGATCCGCGACGCCGAGGACGTCCGCGCGCTGACCTACGGCGTCGCCGAGGACATGGCCCGGCAGAACATCCGGTACGCGGAGCTGACCATCACGCCGTACTCCTCGGTCAGCCGGGGCATCCCCGACGTCGCCTTCATGGAGGCCATCGAGGACGCCCGGGTGCGGGCCGAGAAGGACCTCGGCGTCGTGCTCCGCTGGTGCTTCGACATCCCCGGCGAGGCCGGTCTGGCCGCCGCCGAGGAGACCGCCCGGCTCGCCGTCGACCTCGCCCCCGAGGGCCTGGTCAGCTTCGGCCTCGGCGGCCCGGAGATCGGCGTGCCGCGCCCGCAGTTCAAGCCGTACTTCGACCGGGCGCGGGCGGTCGGTCTGCGCAGCGTCCCGCACGCGGGCGAGACCACCGGCCCCGAGACGGTCTGGGACGCCCTGCGGCTGCTCGGCGCCGAGCGCATCGGCCACGGCACCCAGGCCGTGCGGGACCCGGCCCTGGTGGACCACCTCGGCGAGCACCGGATCGCCCTGGAGGTCTGCCCGACCTCGAACATCGCGACCCGCGCGGTCGAGCGGATCGAGGAGCACCCGATCCGGCAGATGGTCGACGCGGGCCTGCTGGTCACCGTCAACAGCGACGACCCGCCGATGTTCGGCACCGACCTCAACACCGAGTACGCGGTCGCGGCCCGGCTGCTGGACCTGGATGAGGCGGGCGTCGCCGCGCTGGCGCGCAACGCGGTCGAGGCCTCCTTCCTGGACCCGGCCGGCAAGGCCCGGATCGTCGGCGAGATCGACGCCCACCTGGCCGGGTGGGGCACGGTCTGACCTTCCCCCGGAGTGCCTGCGGGCCGGTGCCGTCCTGGACGGTACCGGCCCGCGGTGCGTCCGGCGGCGGGGCCCGCGCCGACGCGTGGCGCCACTCTTTCGGGTTGTGGCGCCAAAAGGGCTTGGTGTGGCGCCATCGGTGTGCCATCCTTGGGTCATGGACCTCTCGCCGTACGTCGACAACCTCCGGAACGAGCTCGCGGTCGCAGCGAGCGCGGGCGGAGACGAAGCCCGTGCCCTGGCCGAGCGCCTGACTCTTCCGCTGGAGTCGGCCGTGCGGCTCACCCTTCTCAACGCCCTCTCCGCCGCGATGGGCGAGGTCACCCGTGATCTCGCGCCCGGCTCGGTGGACGTCCGGCTCCGGGGGCTGGATCCGGAGTTCGTGGTGATGGCGCCACCGTCGCCGGAGGTGTTCCACGACGCCGGTGAGCGGTCACCGGCGCCGGTGGCGCCGCCGGTGGCACCGGTGGGGCCGGAAGGGGAGGACGGCAACACCGCCCGGATCAACTTCCGTCTGCCCGCCCACCTCAAGACCAGGGTCGAGGAGGCGGCCGGTCAGGAGGGCCTCTCGGCCAACGCCTGGCTGGTCCGTGCCGTCGCCGCCGCCCTGGAGCCGGGCGAGCCCGTCCGGGCCGTCGGGCGGACGGTGTCGCCGACCGGGCAGGGGTTCACCGGCTGGGTCCACTAGGTCCCGCGCTTCCCACTCCTTCTCCTTCCACCCCGTCCGACCGGCGGGTTCATCCATCAGAGCCAAGAGAACGGGACAGCCATGCCTTCTTTCGACACTCCCGGCCCGATCAGCGCCACCATCGAGTTCGACATCGCGTCCGTCCGGATCGCCGCGGGCAAGCGCACGGACACCGTGGTCGAGGTCCGGCCGGCGGACCCGGCGGTCGAGGCGGACGTCAAGGCCGCGGAGCAGACCAGGGTCAGTTACGCGGGCGGCGCCCTGGTGGTGAAGGGCCCGAAGAAGCGCTCGCTCTTCGGGCGGGCGGGCTCGGTCGACGTCACCGTCGAGCTGCCGGCCGGTTCGGAGGTCCACGGCAACGCGCCGATGGGGGACTTCCTCTGCGAGGGGCTGCTGGGCGACTGCCGGGTGCGGACGTCGGTCGGCCGGATCCAGGTCGAGCACGCGGACTCCGTCCACCTGCGGACGGACCACGGGGACGTCCGGCTGCGGCGGGCCGACGGGGACGCCGAGGTCAACGGCTCCGGCCGGGTCGAGATCGGCACCGTGGCGGGCACGGTGACGGTGAAGAACCTCAACGGCGAGACGGTGATCGGCGAGGCCGGCGGGGACCTCAAGGTCAACTCCTCCAACGGCCAGATCCAGGTCGGCGCGGCCCTCGGGGACGTGGACATCAAGACGGCCCAGGGCGCCGTCCGGATCGGTGAGGTGGTCCGCGGGAGGGTCGTCCTGCAGAGCGCCATCGGCGAGCTGGAGGTCGGCATCCGCGAGGGCACGGCCGCCTGGCTCGACGTCCACACCAAGCTCGGCAGCCTCCGCAACTCGCTCGGCGCCGCCGCGGGCCCCGGCGAGGCGACGGAGCGGGTCGAGATCCGGGGGCGGACGCAGCTCGGTGACATCGTGATCCGGCGCTCCTGACCACCCGGTCACGGCCCGGCGTACCCGGTAGCGAAGGAGGCGTGAGCCATGACCCTGAAGCCGGTCCCCGCCACCCCGATCACGGCGGCGCTCTCCGTGGCCGGACTGACCAAGTCCTACGGGGGGAGGGTGGTGCTGGACGGCATCGACCTGACGGTCCCCGAGGGCACGGTGTTCGCACTCCTCGGGGCGAGAGGAGCCGGGAAGAGCACCGTCGTGCGGATCCTCTCCACGCTCGTCCCGGCCGACGGCGGGGTGGTGCGGGTAGCCGGGCACGAGCTGGTGCAGCGGGCGGGCAGGGTTCCGCAAAGGGGCAGGGCCCCGCAAGCGGGCCGGGCCCTGCGAGGGAGCCGGGCTTCGGGCGCGGGCGCGGGCGCGGGTGCGGGTGCGGTCCGGGGCGTGGGCGGAGTTCGGGGCGCGGGTGAGGTCCGGCGGGCGATCGGTGTCGTCGGCCAGGTCTCGGCGGTGGACAAGCTGCTCACCGCCGAGGAGAACCTGCTCCTCATGGCGGACCTCCACCACCTGGGCCGTCGGGAGGGGCGCAGGCGGGTCGCGGAGCTGCTGCGGCGCTTCGAGCTGAGGGAGGTGGCGAACCGGCCGACCGCCGGTCTCCCGGTCGGCGTGCTGCGCACGCTGGATCTGGCGATGGCGCTGGTCGGGGAGCCACGGGTCGTCCTGCTCGACGAGCCGACCGCCGGCCTCGACGCGGCCGGTCGGCGGGCGCTGGGGGAGACGGTCCGGGGCCTCGCCACCGACCACGGCCTCACCGTCCTGCTCACCACGCGGCACCTGGAGGAGGCGGACCGGGTCGCCGACCGGACGGCCGTGCTCAACGGCGGCCGGATCGTGGCCGAGGGCACGGCGGCCGAGCTGAGACGGTTCGTCCCGGGCAGCCACCTGCGGCTGAGCTTCGCCGGCCGAGCCGAACTCCGGGCGGCCGCGGCGCTCTTCGACTACGCGGCGCCGGACGAGGAGGCGCTGGCGCTGTCCATACCCGGCGACAACTCGATCGTCACGGTGAAGGCCGTGCTGGACGCCCTGGACCTTGCCGCCGTCCGCGCGGAGGCGCTGACGGTGCACGGCCCTGACCCGGAGGAGGTGCTCACCGCCCTGCTGTCGGCGGGGTGACGGGTGAGGGCGGACGAGCAGGGTGGGGCGAGCAGGGTGGGGCGAGCAGGGTGGGGCGAGCAGGGTGCGCGGGCTCAGCCGAGGAACTCGACGCGGTCGATGAGGCCTTCGCGGACCCGGTAGGCCACCAGGACGCGGACCGGTTCGTCGGACAGGCCGTGGGCGACTTCGTGGTCGACCACCCAGTCGCCCTCGGTGAGCCGTCCCACGATCTCCGCCCGGCAGCGGCCGGCGGCGAACTGCCGGGTGTAGGTGTCGCGCAGGGCCTGACGGCCTTCCAGCCGGCTGCCGTCCCGCCGCAGAACGAGGACGTCCTCGGCGTAGGTGGCGACGAAGGCGTCGATGTCGTGGTTGTTGTAGGCGGTGAGCTGCTGCTCGACCACGTCCTGCGGGCTGGTCATGCGGGGTGTCCGTTCGGGTCGGATTCGGTTCGGAGCCGGGTCAGTTCTTCAGGACGAAGACGAGTCCGACGACGACCGCGATGAGGAGCCCGGCGATCATCCCGATCGCCATGGGGCCCACCCGGTCGCGAAGTTGCTTCGACGGCTGGACACGGATGCTCGGATCCGTGCTCAGCTCCCACCAGTTGATGATGCGCTGGAAGTCCACGTGGAAGTCGGGGGAAGGGTAGATGTCGCTGTGCTGCAGCCCGGGCAGTGAGCGGCGCCGACCGTTCGTGAGGTGGATCCGGGGCACGAGCGAGTACCCGTACTGGTTGTCGGTCTCGCGGATGTCGATCCAGCGGATCTCGTGCCAGGGATAGGTGCGGCCGCGACCGAGGCCCCAGCAGATGGTGATGCCGGAGGCGTCGACGGTGGTCCAGGACCGGAGCACGACGAAGGTGGCGAGGCCGACCAGCACCAGGGTCCCGCCGAGCACCCAGCCGAAGCCCGCCGGGCCGAGACGGTAGGCGGCGAACACTCCCTCCACGGCCAACACCACGCAGAGGACGCCGAGGTGAAGCCAGGACGGGCGATACCGGTCTTTCCCCCGGAAGCTCAGTTCGATCACCGTTCGCACACTACGCCCCGGGCCCCGGTGGAGAGGGGGTGGGGCCCGGGCGGGCCCGGGCGTCAGACGTCGAACTCCCCGTTGCGGATCCCGGCGAGGAGGTCGCGCCATTCGTCGGTGGTGAGTTGGGCGACGGCGGAGGGCTGGAGGCTGCTGCGGAGGTAGACGGTGTCGGGGGTGATGGCCACCTCGGGGCAGTTGTTGGAGTTGGCGCACGCGGCAGGGCGCATCCAAGAGAGGTTCTCCATTGGCCTACGTCTCCCTCTTGATGGTTGAGATCAGGTCACGTGAATCATCAACGGAAAGAGACCTATCGGTCATCTTCGCTATGATCGCGCTGTACTTGTCCAAGTACTCCGTTGAGTGGAGGTAGATCGGCCCATCCACGGAGTCGTACTGAACCGTATCAAGGCGTGGCACTGGACCATTTGCATAGATGATCGCCTGGCCGGATCCTGCGAATCCTCCTGATTCGAAGGGCACAACGCGCAAAGTCACATGGGGAAGATGTGAGAGTTCAAGCATCCAGTCCAGCTGCTCGCGAGTGACCTCGCGACCCCCGAAGCGCATGCGAAGAGCCGCTTCGTGAACCAGTGCCGTGTATGGCTTGGTGCCGCCCGTCATGAGAATCTCGGATCGCTTCATGCGATGCTCGACGCGAGTCTCGATGATTCGAGGCGTAAGTGGCGGCTGAGCCTCCACGAAGACAGCCCTGCTGTAGCGTTCGGTTTGCATGGGGCCGGGTGGATGGCAGATCTGGTATGAGTGCATGCCCTTGGCATGGAACTCGAACTCGGCGATTTCAAGAAACCCTGCCGGTACGGATCCCCGATACTCTTCCCACCAGCCCTTGGCTCGCTCACCTGCCATCTCGGCGAGAGCGTTGACGTACTCGGAGTCGGATTCCTTGTATCTGTCGGCAAGGGCGATCACTCGCTCGGGAGTCACTGTGTAGCTCCCCTGCTCGATGAGCGTGACCTTCGTGCGGGCCAGGCCGAGGACTCCGGCGGCCTCAGCAGTCGTGACACCCGCAGCGTCGCGCATCTTGCGTAGTTCGGAACCGATGCGCTGCCGTCGTGCAGTCGGAGGAGATGACATGGGGTCAAGCATCCATCGCGACCGTACTGGGAGTCCAGTTACAGAGAGGGACATGTACTAGACCGGGTGGTACATGTCCCTCGCATGCCCTACAGTCTGTGATGCACCGCTCACCGAACGGGTTGTCAGTAACGCCAACCCCTAGGGCAGTTGGTACCTGCTGCCCGGGCACCGAAGAGCATCCGTATGTGGTCCTTCCAGCGCCGCTGCGGACTTGCTCACGGCGACACCCTCACCGGTGTGCCCCACCTACACCGCAGGGAGATTCCCCGTGTGTAACCGCAACTCCCCTTCCCTCACCCTCGCCCGCGAGGGCCTCCGCAGCGCCATGGCGCGGAGCGGCTGGCACCCCGAGGTCATCGCCGACGCCGAACTCGCGCTCGCCGAACTCATCGTGAACGCCTGGCGGCACGGCCGGACGTCCTCGCCGGTCGTCCTGGTGTTCATCAACGACACCACGCTGCGGGTCTCCGTCAATGACGACAGCTGCGAGCTGCCGGAGCAGCGCCACCCCTCCGACCTCGCCGAGTGCGGGCGCGGCCTCCAGCTCATCGAGGGCCTCACCCACCGGTGGGGCGCCGAGCCCTGCAAGCGCGGCAAGGCCGTCTGGTTCGAGCTGGACGCCGTCGCGTGAACGTCATCCACCTGCCCGTTCCCCCGCGGCCTCACGAGGCCGGCACCACCACCGTCCCCTACCTCGCCGTCGAACCCTCCCCGGACGCCGCCGTCCAGCTCCGGCTGGCCGTCGACGACCCCGTCGGTGCGGATCCCGACGAGCAGCTCGTCTTCCGTCTCACCACCCGGCAGGCCGAGGACCTCATGCACGGCCTCGCCTGGCGGCTGGGCTGGCGCTGCGGCAGGCCCCTCGGCACCATCTCGACGGCTCCGCCGTGCTCGGACTCCTGAGTCTGATCGTCCTGTCCGCCGTCGTCGGCGCGGTCTGCCAGGCGAGGAGCGACGCCCTGCGCCGCGACGCCGCCGACCGCGCCGGGGCGGTCCGGCGACCGGTCAGCGCAGGCGCGACGAGGAGAGGATCGACGCCAGGTGGGCGACGACCATCCCCCAGGTGATCACCGCGATCGCCGCCAGCGCGATCCGGGTCGGCCCGAGGTTGCCGACCGCCGCGTCCGCCACCGCCGTGGCCAGCAGCACCAGCGAGGCCTCGATGCCGTTGGTCACCCGGTGGATCTTGAAGATGGAGGCGAACCGTCGCGCGGTGGCGATGCCCTGCGAGCGCGGCTGGGTCGACTCCTCGTCGGCGGGCGCCAGCCCGCTGCGGGCCCGGGCCACGTCGACCAGGTCGGTGGAGGCCTTCAGCAGGACGACGCCCAGCGCCGTCGCCAGGCCGACCGAGATCCACAGGTCGGACCCGCCCCGGGCGGCCCGGATGCCCGCACCGATCATCAGTGCGGCATCGGCCAGGTAGGCGCCGAGCCGGTCGACGTACACGCCCGCCGTGCTGAACTGCCGCTTCCAGCGGGCCACCTCGCCGTCGACGCAGTCGAACAGCAGGAACCCCTGGAACAGCAGGGCGGCCAGGACCGCGCCCGTCAGCCCGGGGATCACCAGGGCGGCCCCGGCGCCGACGCCGCAGACCACCATCACCCAGGTCAGGGTGTTCGGCGAGACGGACGTCCGCACCAGCCGCCGCGTCGTCCGCAGCGAGATCCGGCGCATGTAGAGGCGGCCCGCCCAGTGCTCACCGTTGCGGCTCTGCATCTTGGCCTGCGGCTGGCAGACCTCCCGCATCTCGGCCAACGTCGGGGCTGCGACCTTCACGAATTCCTCCACCTTGTCCGGCCGGACTCAGAAACGATCAAAGGCTACGGCCTGCCGTGGCCACGGTCCGGGGCGGGTCTCCGAGGTGGCGCCGCCGGGCCGGCGCGGAGGCGCGAGGGCGCGCGGTCAGCCCGCGAAGGTCAGTGCGGCGGCCGCGACGAACAGCACCTGGAGAGCGGTGCGGGGGCCGATCGGGGTGACGCCGGGGAGTCGGCGGCGGGCGGCCGAGACGTTCGCCGGGAACATCGCGATCATCATGAGGATCAGACCCGCGGACGCCAACCTGGTCGTCGCCGGGACGAGGACCAGGACGGCGCCGGCCAGCTCCAGCAGGCCGGTCAGCGTGATCAGCAGCTCCGGCCGGGGCAGGCCCGGCGGGACCATGGCGACGAGTCCGCTCCGCAGGCGCGGGAGGAAGTGCGCGGACGCGGTGAGCAGGAACATCGCGGCCAGTCCGACCCGCAGGGCGGGGTGCCAGCCGTCGAGCACGTCCACACCGGCCAGTCCGGCCAGGCGGGCGGCCAGGAATCCGGCGACAAGAGCGATCAGGGGTGCCATCTCGGCCTCCGAAGGTGCGGGTGGTGCCCTGCGCGCAGGGCATCTTGACACCATCAAGTTAGGTGCGGCCGCGCCATCTTGTCAATGGAAAGTTATGATCGGGGCATGTCTGCCCAGCCCTATCACCACGGTGACCTGAGGAATGCCCTGCTCGCCGCCGCCGCCGCGGCCATCGAACAGAACGGGCCCGCCGCGCTGAGCCTGCGCGAACTGGCCCGGCGGGCCGGCGTCTCCCACGCCGCCCCCGCCCACCACTTCGGCGACAAGGCGGGACTGCTCACCGCACTCGCCGCCCAGGGGTACGAACTCCTCGCCGACGCGGTACGCGCTGCCGGGCCGGACCTGGCCGGGGCGGGGATCGCCTACGTCCGGTTCGCCGTCGGGCACCGCGCCCACTTCACGGTCATGTTCGAGCCCGGCCTCTACCACCCGGACGACCCGCACCTGTCCGCCGCCCGGGCCCGCGCCGACGAGGCCCTCGCCGCCGCGCTCGCGGCGTCCGCCCCCCAGCACGCGCGGGACCGCGAGCTCAAACTGGCGGCCTGGTCGATCGTCCACGGCTTCGCCCAGCTGTGGAACAGCGGGAGCCTGCCCGACCGCGCCGGGGAGGACCCGGCGACGATCGCCCGCGCGGTGATCGGCAACCTGCTGCGCGCCTGACCCGCCCGGCGGCGGGTGGCCGCCCACCCGCCGCCGGACCGTACGGCGCGCCGGTCAGATCAGCGCCACCGCCGGCACCGGAGCGGTCCCGCCCCGGTGCAGCCAGCCGCGTTCGGCGGCCGACCAGGCGGACGTGGTCAACAGGTAGAGCGCGGCGGCCAGCGGCACCAGCGCCGCGAACAGCACGGTGCCGAACGACAGGTACGGCATGACCGCCATCAGTCCGGCCTGCCCGGGCTGGCCCGGCTGCGCCGGCTGCTTCGGGGCGGCCGCCTGCGCACGGCGGGCCCGGCGGAAGTTGACGTACCCCACGGCGGCCAGCCCCGCGTACAGCGCGCCGAACACCACCCACTGCGCGGCGCTCTGCGCGCCGCCCGCGTGCAGGCCGAGCGGGACGCCGAAGAGGGTGTGGCCGAGCAGGTCGTTCGGGGTGGTGAACAGCCGGTACATCACCGAGAAGAACGGGATCTGGATCAGCATCGGCAGGCACCCGGCGAACGGCGAGGCCTTCTCCTCCCGGTACAGCTCGGCGAGCGCGGCCTGGAGCTTCTCCGGCTTGCCCTTGTGCTTGCGGTTCAGCTCGGCGACCTTCGGTGCGAGCCGGGCCCGCGACTTCTCGCCGCGCGCGGCCGCCCGCGCCAGCGGGTGCAGGGCGAGCCGGACGCAGACGGTGAACAGGACGATCGCCAGCGCGGTGGGCACCAGCTGGGCGAGGGAGGCGACGACGTCGTGGGCCAGGCCGACGGCCGGGTCGAGCACTGCGAAAACGGACATGGTGGAGCGAGCCCTCCGGGGTCTCAGCGTCTCAGGACATGAGTGATCGGCGGAGGGCGGCCGCGTGGACGGCGGTGGAGAAAGGGGTGGTTACGCGGCCGCCGGGGCCGCGCCCGGGGCCCTGGGGCGTCGCCTGCCCCGGGCGTCGGGATCGCGCTGCGGGAGGAAGGCCGTCCGGAGCGCCCGACGCCGCAGCGTCCCGTCCCGGACGGCGGCCGGCGCCCGCGCGCCCAGCAACCGGGCCGCGGCCAGCGTGCCCGCGACGGCGCCGGCCAGCAGCACCACGGCCGCGGCGGCGGCCACCGAGGTCAGCGTCCCACCGTCGGTGAGCGCCTCCCCGGTCAGCACCCGGAGCAGGCCGAGCAGCATCGCGACGAATCCCACGGTGAGCTCCTCTCCTGCCGAGTGCCGAGTGCCGGGCACCGAGTGCCGGGCGTACCGGCTGATGAACCGACTGGTGTGCCGACGGACGCGCCGTGCTCGGCGGTACGAGTCCGGGCGTTGTCGACGATGGTACGACGCCCGGCGCTCCCGGGGGAGCGCGTGCTCACGGCGGGCGGCCCCCGGTGCTCCCGCGCACCGTAGCCAGTGGTGCTACCCGGGGCTACTTTGGAAGGATGAAGACGATTACCCAGCGGGAGTTCCGGAACAACTCCGCCGCGGTGATGGACGCGGTGGAGGCGGGCGAGACCTTCCACATCACCAGGAACGGGGTCGAGGTCGCGGAGCTGCGGCCGGTCGCGGAGCGGCGGCGGCTCACGGCCGAGGAACTGGTGGCGCGGCACGTGAAGCTGCCGCGGGTGGACTACCAGCAGATGCGCAAGGAGGCCGAGGAGTACTTCGGCCCCGAGGAGCTGGTGGGGGACGACGGCGACGACCCCTTCGAGCGGCGGCGTGGCTGAGCGGCGCAGGGCGCCCCGGCGCCGCCCGGCCGGGGTGCTGGACACCTGCGTCTACATCGACCTGGCGCTGCTCAACCCGGCCGAGCTGCCGGCCGTGCCGGAGCTGACCGCGATCACCTTCGCCGAGCTCCAGCAGGGCGTCTCGATGGCCCGGGACGCGGTCAGCCGGGCGTCGCGGCTGGAGGTGCTGGGCGCGGCGATGGCCGACTTCGACCCGCTGCCCTTCGACGCGGCCGCCGCCGCCCGGTACGGGACGCTGGTCACGCTGACCATCGCCGCCGGGCGCCAGCCGCGTCCGCGCCGGATCGACCTGATGATCGCGGCCGTCGCCTCCGCGCACGGGCTGCCGCTGTACACGCGCAACGTGGCGGACTTCCGGGGCCTCGGCGCGGCCGTCGAGGTCATCGGGATCTGACCGGATCCGACTCAGTCCGGCCGACTCCAGCCGGGGCCGACCGGGTCCGACCGGCTTCGACCGGACGCGCCCCCGGAAGGGGTCAGCCGAGCCGGACGGTCGTGCCGGTGGCGGCCGAGGTGCGGGCGGCCTCCAGGACGGTCAGGGTGGCCACGGCGTCGAGCGGGTCGACCGGCGGCGGAGTGCCCGGGTCGGCCAGGGCGGCGGCGACGCCCGCGTAGAAGGCGGGGTAGTCGCCCAGGTCGGTCGCAACGGTGGTCGCGTCCTCGTCGGTGCCGACGGTGCCGTACCGGGAGGGCTGGTCGGCGCCCCACGGCGCCCCGGCGCGGCCGGTGCCGTCCGGGCGCTGACCGGCGCGGAGGTCCTCCTCCTGCGGGTCCATGCCGAACTTCACGTATCCGGCGGTGTCGCCGAGCACCCGCAGCCGGGGCCCGACGAGCGGGGTGATGGCGCTGGTCCACAGGTGGGAGCGGGTGCCGCAGGCGTGGGTGAGGGCGAGGAAGGCGTCGTCGTCGACCACCGCGCCGTCCCGGCGGGTGTCGATCTCGGCGTAGACCGTCTCGACCGGGCCGAACAGGGTGAGCGCCTGGTCGACCAGGTGGCTGCCCAGGTCGTACAGCGTGCCGCCGCCCTCGGCCGGGTCGGCCAGCTCGCGCCAGCCCGCCTTGGGCTTGGGGCGGAACCGCTCGAACCTGGACTCGAAGCGGTGCACCCGGCCCAGCGCGCCCTCGCGGACCAGCCGGGCGGCGGTGAGGAAGTCGCCGTCCCAGCGCCGGTTCTGGAAGACGGAGAGCAGGACGCCCTGCGACCGCGCCAGCGTGCAGAGCTCCCGTGCATCGGCGGCGGTGGCGGCCAGCGGCTTGTCGACCACGGTGGCCAGGCCGGCGCGCAGCGCGGCCCGGGCGAGCGGGACGTGAGTGCGGTTGGGCGAGGCGATCACGATCAGGTCGAGCGCGTCCCGGTCGGCCAGCAGCTGCTCCGGGGTGTCCACGGCACGGGCGCCGGGGTGGTCCGTGCGCAGCTGGGCGCGGCGGTCGGGGTTGGCGGTGACCACCGCGTCCAGCCGGAGCCCGGGGGTGCTGGCGATCACCGGGGCGTGGAAGGCGGCTCCGGCCAGACCGTAGCCGATCAGGCCGACACGGAAGGGGCCGTCGTGGTCGCGGGAAGGGCGTGAGGAGGGGCTCATGCGCCTTACTCAATCACGGTGCGCCAGCACGAGGTGTCCGATTGGCCACGGTTTCGGCGCCTTCGATGTGACGGACGGTGAGGCGGCCGGGGTGGTTCGACCGGGACGCCCGCCGGTGGGGCGGCGGGCGTCCCGGCGGTCCGGGGGCGGGTCGGTCCGGGGTGGTCGGGGCCGGCGGGCCGGTCAGCGGGCGTGGGCACCCGGGGTGCGGCGGCGCTGACGGTGGATGACGGCGACGACGGCGCCGGCCAGGAGGAAGGCCGAGCCGATCGAGGCCAGGACGCCGAGGGAGCGGTCGGAGCCGGTCTGGGCGAGCCGCTCGTGATCGGTGGCCGGCACCGGGGCGGGCGCGGCGGCCTGCGCGGCGGCCTGCGCAGGAGCCTGCGTGGTGGGACCGGGGCCGGCCACCGCCGCGGGGCCGGCCGTGGGCGGCGGCGTGGTGGCGGAGGCGGCGGGGGTGGTGGCCGCGGCCGTCGGGGCGGCGGTCGGCGTGGCCGCAGCGGTGGTGTGGTCGTGCCCGGCGGGGTGGCCGGACGACGGAGCCGGGGCGGTGCCGCCCGGAGCGGGCGCGGGCGGCGTCGCGGGTGTCGTCGCGGGTGTCGTCGCGGGTGTCGTCGTCGGTGCGGTGCCGCTGCCGTCGAAGACCACGTCCGAACAGGAGTAGAACGCCTCCGGGCTGTCCGAGCGCTGCCAGATCGCGTAGATCAGCTGGCGTCCGGTCTTCCCCGCCGGGATCTTGCCGGGCAGCACGTAGGAGCCGTCCGTCAGCTGCGGGTCGGTGACCGTGAGGAACGGCTGGGGCTCCAGGTTCGCCCAGGTCAGCGGCTTGGTCGGGGAGTAGCCGGCGTTGGTGACGAAGAGCTGGAAGGTGCCCCGGTGCGGCGCGGTGGCGCGGTAGCGGAAGGTGAAGTCCGACCCGGCCGTGAGGTTGGTGGCCGGCCAGTCGGCGCGCGGCAGGTCGAGGCCCTTGTACAGGTCCGAGCCCGCGCTGCACAGCCGGCCGTCCGGGATCAGCTCGCGGTGGCGCCCGGCGGCGTCCCCGATCCGCAGGCTCATCCAGTCGTACAGGGCGGCCGTGCCCCCGGCGGCCACGGCGGCCTGGCAGGCCGCCGACTTCGGGTGCTCGGCGCCCTCCAGGTAGCAGCCCTCGACCCGGCTGAGCGGATTCTGCATCGAGCCGTGCGCGGCGGCGGGTCCGCCACCGACCCCGACGGTGAGGCCGGCGGCGGCGAGGGTGAGGACGGCGGCGGGGAGGCGGTGGCGCACGGGCATGGTGGGGGGACTCCTTCGCGGGAGCGGGGTGAGGGTGGTGCCGTTCACGCTAGCCGGGCGGCGGGGGCCTGCTGAGGGGTGCTCAGAGAGGTTAGGGGCGGCTTAAGGAGCCGTTGAGGCGGGAGAGCCGCAGGCCGGTCCCGGAGCCCGTCCGGAGCCGGTCCCGGCCCGGGGCCCGGCGCGGGGCCCGGTGCGGGTCCCGGTGCGGGCTCCGGCGCGGTCGTCCGGACCTGGGCGTTCCGGTGGGCGGGACGTACTGCCGTCGGGCTGGTGTGCGGATTAGGCTGTGCCCCGTTGGGGCAGCCAGCAGTACCCCCGGCGGTCCGGTGTCCCGAGGTGGGTCCGGCCGGTGGGAGGCGCAACGGTGACGGCGGTGCGCCGCAGATTTGGTACGACCATCGCAAGACGTTGCAACTTCGGGAGACACGCACGTGGCAGAGCGCAAGCCCATCGAGTCCTGGCTGACCGACATGGACGGGGTCCTCATCCACGAGGGCACGCCGATCCCCGGCGCGGAGGAGTTCCTGCGCCGGCTGCGGGAGTCCGGCAAGCCCTTCCTGGTGCTCACCAACAACTCGATCTACACCCCGCGCGACCTCAGCGCGCGTCTGGCCGGCATGGGCCTGGAGGTGCCGGAGGAGTGCATCTGGACCTCCGCCCTGGCCACCGCGAAGTTCCTCAAGGGCCAGCGCCCCGGCGGCACCGCCTACGTGATCGGCGAGGCCGGCCTGACCACCGCGCTGTACCAGGCGGGCTACGTGCTGACCGACAACAACCCGGACTACGTCGTCCTCGGCGAGACCCGCACCTACAGCTTCGAGGCGCTCACCAAGGCGATCCGCCTGATCAACCAGGGTGCCCGCTTCATCTGCACCAACCCCGACGAGACCGGCCCGTCCACCGAGGGCGTGCTGCCGGCCACCGGCTCGGTCGCGGCGCTGATCACCAAGGCGACGGGCGTCGAGCCCTACTTCGTCGGCAAGCCCAACCCGCTGATGATGCGCGAGGCGCTGAACAGCGCCGGAGCCCACTCGGAGACCGCCGTGATGATCGGCGACCGGATGGACACCGACATCGTGGCGGGCATGGAGGCCGGCATGGAGACCATCCTGGTGCTCACCGGCCTCACCGCCGCCGCCGACGTGGAGCGGTTCCCGTACCGGCCGACCCGGGTCGTCCAGTCGATCGCGGACCTGGTCGACCTGGTCTAGCCTCTGCTCTGATGACGCGGGCCCCGCCCGGCCGACGGCCGGGGGGGGCCCCTCCCGTGGCCGGCGCCGGGTGGGGTTTCGGGGGGGGGGGGGGGGTGTGTGACGGGGGGGGGTCCCCCCACCAGTAGCCGGGGTCCCGGGCG
>NZ_JBHWUI010000110.1:0-28445 GCF_042737525.1 Kitasatospora sp. NPDC059973
CGCACCGCCCAGCGGCGGTGCGTCCCCTCCGTCGTCGTTCGGCGCGGATCAGTCGGTCGGGCAGCGCGTTCCGGCGGCCGGCGCGGTGCCGTCCGTCAGGAAGGCGTCGACCGCGGCCCGGACGCACTTGCTCCGCCCGTAGCCGATGTGGCCCTCGCCCTCGCGGGTGAGCAGGACGGCGTTGCCGAGCTGGGCGGCGAGCTTCTCGGCCGAGGCGTAGGGCGTCGCCGCGTCGCCGGTCGAGCCGACCACCACGATCGGGGCATCGCTCTTCGAGACGATCGGGTGCGGCTGCTCGGCGGAACGGAACGGCCAGGCACGGCAGTCGGGGTCGAACAGCGCCAGGCTCGGCTCGTGCCGGGTGATCAGCGGGGCCTTCGCCGCCAGGTCGGCGTACGCGGCCTGGAGGGCCTCGCCGGTCGGGACGGCGGTCGCGCCGTCGGCGCAGTGGATGGCGGTGTAGGCGTCGGCGGAGACTCCGTAGTGGCCCTTCTCGTCACGGCCGTAGGCGCCGTCCGCGCGGGCGAGCAGGTTGTCGCCCTTGCTCCGGACCATGGCCCACCCGAGGTCGTTGCGCAGCGCGTCCCAGGTCTTCTCGTCGCCGTAGAGGCTGTCGAGCACGCCGGCCCAGGCGGCGTTGGCGGTGAGGGCGCGCCCGCTCGTGGTGGTGAGCGGCTTCGCCTTGAGACCGTCGAGGAACTCCGCGAGCTTGTCGGCCGCCTTGGCCGGGTCCTTGCCGAGCGGGCACTGGTCCTGCTTCGCGCAGTACGCGGCGAAGAGCCGCAGCGAGCGCTCGAACCCCGCGTACTGCACGATGTTGTGCTGGGCCAGCGGCACGGACGGGTCGACCGCACCGTCCAGCACCAGCCGCCCGACCCGGTCGGGGAACTCCTCGGCGTAGAGGCTGCCGAGGTAGGTGCCGTACGACATGCCGAAGTAGTTGAGCTTCTGGTCGCCCAGCGCGGCCCGCAGGACGTCCATGTCGCGGGCGGTGTCGCGGGTGCCGATGAACGGCAGCAGCTTGGCGAACTTGGCCTGGCAGGCGTCGGCGAGCACCTTGCCGTGGTCGTCGCCCGGGGTGTCGGTGGCGAGCCACTCGTCGCGGGCCTTGTCGTCCAGGCAGTTCAGCGGCGTGGTCAGACCGACGCCGCGCGGGTCGAAGCCGACCACGTCGAAGCGGTCGTGCATCGGGCCGTCGAACTGCGCGGGGGCGGCCTTGACCATGCCGACGCCGGAGCCGCCGGGGCCGCCGGGGTTGACCAGCAGGGAGCCGAGCCGCTGGTCCTGCCTGGCGACGGGGACCCGGACGACGGCCACGGCCAGCGGGTCGCCGGCCGGATGGGCGTAGTCCAGCGGGACGTTGAGCGAGCCGCACTGCAGCACCGACTCGTCGACCTTGGCGGTCTTCGGGTCGTCGGCGCAGGGCGCCCAGGCGATCTGCTGGCCGTAGAAGGGCCCCAGTGCCGGGTCGGCCGCGCCGGTGGGCCTGGGCGTCGGCGTGGGCGGGGTGGTCGGCGACGCGCTGGGCGTGGCCGGGGCGGCGGCCGGTGACGGCGTGCCGGAGGCCGCGTCGGTGGCGGTGGATCCGCCCGAGCCGGCGCAGCCGGCCAGGAGGGCGGCGGCGACGGCCGCGGGCAGGGCGCGCCGGGAGAACCGGGTGATCATCGAATGCACCGCACACGAATATCACCTGACCGTCACACCGGTCATATCGTGATCGGCCGGCGGACGGCGAAGGGGGGCAAAGCGTGACGGAACGTTTCCTCAACCGCCGCACTGCTGGAGCATGGCCTTCTTGTCCGCCTCGGTGACGGGCAGTCGGTACTTCAGCGAGACCTGGGCGAAGCGCACCGCGTACGAGCAGCGGACGGCGGTGTTGGCCGGGAGCCAGGCGGCCGGACCGGAGTCGCCCTTGGAGGCGTTCTGCGAGCCGTCGGCCGGGACGAGGTTGAGCGGATCGTTGGCGATCTGCACGCGCTTGGCCTTGTCCCACGTCGACGCGCCCATCTGCCAGTCGTAGGACAGCGGCATCACATGGTCGATCTGGATCTTCGAGGCCTGCTGCTTGCTCCACCGGACGGTCTTCCCGGTGTACGGGTCGTCGATGGTCATGGCGGTGACGGTGCAGGCCGAACCGTCCTTGCGCTCGACCGAGCGGCCGTCCCGGGCCAGCAGGTCGTTGCGGGTGTCGCAGTTGTTGTGGCCACCCGGGACGCCGTCGACGTTGTCCGTCCAGGCCGGGCCGAACTCGTCACGGCTGTAGCCGTCCTTGGGTCCGGCGGCGGCAGTGGCGACATGGGCGATGATGTCGCGGCCGGCCTTCCGTTCCTCGGGCGTGGTCAGCGGCGCCAGGCCGGGCCTGGTGCCGTCGGGGTTCTGCAGCGGGCTGGTGCCCGCGCCGGCGGGCCCGGCCGCCTCGGTGGCCGGCTTCCCGGCACCCCCGGTGCAACCGGCCAGCGCCGGCGTGGATATCAGGAAGGCGGCGGCGGCGAGCAGGGCGGTGCGGCGGGCGGGCACGGGGACTCCCGGACTGGGGGGGGTGGCTGACGGCGCCCCAGCAGACCAGTCGCCCCACGGGCCGTCAAGGCGGCGCGGCACGGAGCGTTCGAGCATGTCGAAGCTCACACCCCGGCGCCCGCCCGGGCCCCGCCCCGCCTCCTCCCGCCGGGCTCAGCCCCCGATCGCGGACATCGGCCGGTCCGGCTGGACGAAGTCGGCGGAATTGATCGCGTGGCCGGGGCCCTTGCGCCCGATGGTGGCCCGCCAGGCGGCCTCGATCCGGTCGTCGTCCGCGCCGCCGCGCAGCAGTGCCCGCAGGTCGGACTCCTCGGTGGCGAACAGGCAGTTGCGCAACTGGCCGTCGGCGGTGAGGCGGACGCGGTCGCAGCCGCCGCAGAACGGGCGGGTGACGGACGCGATCACGCCGACCACGGTGTCGGTGCCGGCGATCCGCCACTGCTCGGCCGGCGCGTTCCCGTGCCGGCCGACCGGGACGAGGTCCCACCGGGTGCCGAGGACGGCGAGGATCTCGTCGGCGGTGACCATCGTCGCCCGGTCCCAGGCGCCCTGCGCGTCCAGCGGCATGGACTCGATGAACCGCATCCGGTAGCCGTGCTCGGCGGCGAACTCCACCAGGTCGAGGATCTCGTCGTCGTTGACCCCGCGCACCGGCACCGCGTTGACCTTCACCGGCGCGAGCCCGGCGGCCTGCGCGGCGGCCAGGCCGGCGAGGACGTCGGCGAGCCGGTCCCGGCGGGTGATCGCCGCGTACCGCTCGGGGCGCAGGGTGTCCAGGCTGACGTTCACCCGGTGCAGGCCGGCCCGGTGCAGCGCGTCGGCGGTGCGGGCCAGGCCGATGCCGTTGGTGGTCAGCGAGACCTCGGGGCCGAGGGCGGTGATCCGCCGGACCAGGTCGGGCAGGCCGCGGCGCAGCAGCGGCTCGCCCCCGGTCAGCCGGACGGAGCCGATGCCCAGCCGCCCGGCGGCGATCCGCACCAGCCGGACCACCTCGTCGTCGCTCAGCACCTCGGCCTTCGGCAGCCAGTTCAGGCCCTCGGCCGGCATGCAGTAGGTGCAGCGCAGGTTGCAGCGGTCGGTGAGGGAGACCCGCAGGTCGGTGTGGACCCTGCCGAAGCGGTCCGACAGCGGGCGCGGTGCGGTGTTCATCGGCCCAGTACAGGGGCAACCGGGCCGGGATACCAGCGGCCGAACCACCGGGGAGCTGCCCCGACCTGCGGATTCTCCTTGTGCGTTCGTCCAACTGTGGCTTCCTACGGCTGCGCCGGGGCACCCCGGACGGGCAGGCTGGGTCCATGCGCGACAGCACGGGGACCAGCGGCCGGACAGGGAGCAGTGACCGGACGGGGAGCAGTAACCGCACGGGGACCAGCGGCCGCACGGGGACCAGCGGCCGGACGGGTGGTGATCGGCCGGTCGCCGCCCTGGTGCTGGCCGCGGGGGGCGGGCGGCGGCTCGGCGGCCGGCCGAAGGCGCTGATCCGGTACCGGGGCCGACCGCTGGTCGAGCACGCGGCGGGGGTGGTCCGGGCCGGCGGCTGCGCCTCGGTGACGGTGGTGCTGGGCGCGGCCGGGGACCGGGTCCGCTCCACCGCCCATCTGCCGGGCTGCCGGCTGGTGGCCAATCCGGACTGGGCCGGCGGGATGGGCTCCTCGCTGCGGACCGGGCTGGCCGCCCTGGCGCCGGAGGCCTCGGCCGTCCTGGTGATGCTGGTGGACACCCCCGGCGTCACCCCGGCGGCGGTGGCCCGGCTGCTCGCCGCCCACCGGGCCGGCGCCGAGCTGGCGGCGGCGGCCTACGCGGGGCGGCGCGGGCACCCCGTCCTGATCGGCGCCCGGCACTTCGCCGAGGCTGCGGCGGGCGCCACCGGCGACTCCGGCGCGCGGGCTCTGCTGGCGGCGCACGCCGACGGGATCACGCTCGTCGAGTGCGCCGACATCGCCGTCCCCGACGACCTGGACACCCCCGCCGACCTCGCCCGTTGGACGACCGGGTGATCCTCTCCCGGTCCGGACCGGCGGCCGGTCCCCCCACGGGGTGGGGCGGGCTCCTCCTCCCCGACGAGGGATCGACCGCACACCCCTGATCTGTCCCTGAGGATTGCCCCATTCCGCGCCGCGGCCCCCGCGTTTCGGGGAGCATGGGACACGTCCTTCCCCTCGATTCGAACGGACGGTGCCCGCGATGTCCGGACTGCCCGACGACTTCACCGGACGCGACCCCGCACAGCACGGGCCGGTGGCGGGTGGTGGCGCCCGGGCGATCCGCTGCCCCGCCTGTCGGCGCGAGCACCTGTACGAGCCGCCGTCGCTGCCCTGCCCGTGCGGCGCCTCGCTCAAGGTGCCGCTGCTGCGCGGCGGCGTACCGGTCCAGGTGCGGTTCCGGTCCTGGGAGGACTCCTGGCTGAATATGCGCTGCCCGCACTGCGGCCGCTCCGACCAGTGGCCGCAGCCGGAGTTCACCTGCAACTGCGGCGCGACCGTGCGGCTGCCGGTGGACCGCACCACCCGCCTCGGCGGCAGCGCGACCACCGGCCAGCTCGGCACCGCCGGCCCGCAGAACTCCCGCCCGCACCCCGCCCACCCGCTCAACGCGCCCGTCCCGGCCCCGCCCGGCGGCTCCGGTGCCTCGGCCACCCCCTGGCGGCGGCGCGCGCCGTTCCGCCCGCACCCGGTGCGCACTTCGCAGGACGCCGTGTTCACCGCCGCCCGCTACCTGGAGTGGCTGGGCTTCGACGACCTGGAGCTGACGGAGGCCCAGGAGCGCGACGGCGTCACCCTGCTCGGCAGCCGGATGGTCGCCCAGGTGGACACCTGGACCGAGCCGGCCGACGTGAAGTCCGTGGAGTGCCTCTGGCTGCAGACCCTGCACGCCGAGGAGATGGCCGCCGCGATGTTCACCCTGGCCGGCTACTCGCACCAGGCCACCGTGCGCGGCGAGCAGTTGCTGGTGGCCCTGTTCAGCCTGGACCTCGCCGGAGTGCCCCAGCCCGCCAACGGCGCCGCCGAGGCGCTGATGGAGACCGGCTGGACGTCCTGACCCCGCTCCGACCGGCCCGGCCCGCCCGACACCGTCCGCCCGCGGCCCGGGCCGTCGGCCTGCCCGGCCCACCGGTCCCGGCCGTCCCGGCGGACCCGCCCGCCTCCGGGAGCGATCGACGCGGAACCGGTTCGCCCGCAACAACCTGCGCTCGTGATCTGGTGCACAAGCTCACCCCCGTGTTGAATTGCCGCCACAACGCGGGCCTTGGGGGCAGAGGCCGGCGTCCTGCTGGATGGCGCACACAAGGAGGTGGCGTTGTCGGAGCACGGATGGGGCCCGAGTGGCCAGGGCGGGAGCGACGGTCGGGGGCGGCCGGCGCCCCGCGAACCGGGGGACACCGTATGGCGGCTGCGGTCCCGGGCGTGCTGGCAGGAGGCCGCCGAGCTGTTACGCCCGGCCGCCGAACGCGACCCCGAGGCCGCCCTCGGCCGGGCCGAACTCCTCATCGAGCAATGCCTATTCACCGCGGCCAACTGGACCCAGGCGGAACAGGCGCTGCGCCTCGCCGAGGCGTTGGTGACCAGTACCGAGCAGCGCGCGGGCGCCTCCTGCGCCCGCGGGTTCCTCGCCTACGTCTCCAGCGTGCTCGGCGCACGCGACCGGCTGGACGAAGCACAGGCGGCGCTCGGACGCACCTCGGCGCTGCTGCCGCCGGACGCCCCCGGGCGTCCGCTGCTGGACTTCCGCCGGGGGCTGGTCGCGGAGAACCTGCTGCGCGACCCGACGGCGGCCTGGATCGCCTACCGCCGCGCGCACGAGGGGGCCGACGAGCGCGGGGACGAGCTGCTGCGCTCCTACACCTGGCGGCACCTGGCCGCACTGGCCCAGGCCGCCGGGGACCACGACCGGGCCCGGGAGGGGTTCGACGCCTCGCTGCGGCTGCGCGAGCAGCTCGGCTTCACGGTCGGGGTGGCACCCGCGCTGGCGGCGCTGGCCGAGGTCTCCGAACCGGACGAGGCGGTCCGGCTGCGGGCCGAGGCGACCAGGCTGGTCCAGGCACTCGGGGGCGTACCGGTCTGGCTCGCACGCCAGCTGAGCGCGGTGCGCACGCCGGGCGCTCCCCCGGACGGACGCGTCGAACGGGAACCCCGGGGAACCATCAGCTAAGGTGAGCCTAACCTGGTCGGGGTGAGCAGTACTCCGGCCAGGTTCGCCTTGCCGTTCCCGGGCTCCGCCAGGCCCCGGCCGGCCGGGCCCGGCCGCCGCCGAACCCGGCCGGGCACGGGTCGGACGGTCCGGCACGGGTCCGGTCGACCCGATAGGGCCCGCACCATGACCGCGAGCAGCACCCGACCCGGCCCCGCGCCGTACGCCCCCCGCACCACCCCCGCGCACGCTGTCACCCGCACGCCGGCGCCATGCACCACCAGCTACCGCAGACTCGGCCGGCTCTTCCCGGCACTGCGGGTGCACAGCGCCCCTCCCCGCACCGGCGACGGCTGGATCAGCGGCACCGACCTCCTCACCGACCCGGACGCGCTGGCCGAACTGATCGCCCACGATGCCCGGGAGGGGCTCGCCCGGTACGGCCGCCCGCTGCGCCCCGACGTCGCGGCCGGCTTCGGCCTGCACCGCTTCAGCTGGCCGGCGGCGCTGCTGTTCACCCTGCCCTGGTTCCTGGAGCGCCGGGTGCCGCTGCTCACCCCCGAGGACGTCTCGATCCGCCGCGCCACCGGCGAACTCACCGCCCGCCCGGGGGCGTTCGCCTGCCTGCCGGACGACCCGGCGGCCGGGCTGCCCGGCGCCCGGACGGTGGCCGACGGGGCGGCACTGGCCGCCGAACTGCGCACCGCGCTGGCCGGTTTCCTGGCCCCGGTGCTGACCGCCTTCCGCCCGGCGGTGCGGCGCAGCCCGCGGATGCTCTGGGCGATGGCGACCGACGCGGTGGTGGAGGGCCTCTGGTACGTCGGCGGGCTACTGGGCGAGGAGGAACGGGCCCGGGCGGAGCTCTCGGACCTGCTGGCACCAGACCGGGCGGCCGACGGGCCGGCGGCAGCCCCGGCGCTCCCGGTGGCCAGGGCGTGCACGCCCGGCGTGTGCGCGCCGTCCTTCACCCCCGGCGCGGGCTTCGCGACCGAAGGTGCTTCGGGCACCGACCGTGCCCGGGCCAGTTGCTGCCTCGTCTACACCGTGCGGCCGGAGGAGATGTGCGGCGGCTGCCCCCGCGTCACGCGAAGTTGACGGCATCGGCCTTCGGAAGGCCCCCGGAATCCCCGGAATTCCGGGGAATGGCACCCCTTAATTAATACGACAATGGGACTTCTCCCACGTCAGAAATCCCTCTCCTCAGCGCATTGACGGAGAATCGGCCATTCTCGGGCCGAGCATCCGCCATGATGGTCCCCGCCATCACGACGCAGGAAAGCGAGGCTGGTCCAGGCGATGAAATTGTCCGACATACCGCTCGGTTGGGCCGTCACCGGCGTTGCGGTGCTGCTGGTCACCGCCCTGCTGGTGGCCCTGGTCCGAAATCGGGGATCCGCCGGCCCGGGCGGCTCGGATTCCTGGGAGCGTTCCGAGGAACGCCGCCGCCGCAAGGAATCCCTGTACGGCGCGGCCTCGTACACGCTGCTGTTCTGCTGCGCCGGCGTCGCGGCCGCGCTGTCGTTCCACGGCCTGGTCGGCTTCGGGATGCAGAACCTCAACCTCTCCGGCGGCTGGGAATACCTCGTCCCGTTCGGCCTGGACGGGGCGGCGATGTTCTGCTCGGTGCTCGCCGTCCGCGAGGCCAGCCACGGTGACGCCGCACTCGGCTCGCGCCTGCTGGTCTGGCTGTTCGCCGGTGCCTCCGCCTGGTTCAACTGGGTGCACGCCCCGCGCGGCTTCGGCCACGCCGGTGCCCCGCAGTTCTTCGCGGGGATGTCGCTCTCGGCCGCCGTGCTGTTCGACCGGGCGCTCAAGCAGACCCGCCGGGCCGCGCTGCGCGAGCAGGGCCTCGTCCCGCGCCCGCTGCCGCAGATCCGGATCGTCCGCTGGATGCGCGCCCCGCGCGAGACCTACGCGGCCTGGTCGCTGATGCTGCTGGAGGGCGTGCGCAGCCTGGACGAGGCGGTGGACGAGGTCCGCGAGGACAAGCGGGAGAAGATCATGGAGAAGGAGCGCCGCAGGCTGGCCGGGCGCCGCGAACGGGCCGAGATCCGGGCCATCAACCGCTCCCACAGTGCCTGGCGCGGCCGCGGCGCGGCCCGGCAGCTGGAGGCCGGCCAGGAGCCCGCCATAGCCGGCGGGCCCATGGCGGAGCGCCCCGCCGTGGAGCCGCCCGCCGTGGAGCCGCCCGTGCCGGCCGCCGAGGGCCCGGTGGTGCAGACCGGGCTGCCGGCCCGCCCGGAGCGGCGCACCATCGACCTCACGATGGAGGAGGACACCGTCGCGCTGCCCCGGCTCGACTCGCTGGAGCGCAAGCTGAAGGACCTGGAGCAGCAGTTCGGCTGAGGCCGCCCGCCGGTCGGCGCTCCACCGGCCAGCGCTCTACCGGCCGGCGCCGGGCCGCTCGGACGCCGCAGGGCCGACGGGCGGGCGCCGGACGGCAGCGCGCGGCGCACGACCCGCGCCCGCCTCAGGGGCGCCCGGCTCAGGGCCGGCCGGCGCCCCTGGGCCGAGCCGGTCAGGCCGCCGGCGTCGTCGCGGTGAGCTCGAACCACATCCGCTTGCCCGAGCCGCGCGGCTCCACGCCCCAGCCGTCCGCCAGCGCCTCGACCAGCATCAGCCCGCGCCCGGAGGAGGCCTGCTCCCCCGGTGTCCGGCGGGTCGGCCAGAGGTCGGACTCGTCCTCCACCTCGACCCGCAGCCGGGCCCGGCCGCCGTCCACCGCCGCCTCGCGGTAGAGCCGGGCGGTGAACATGGCGTCCCGGTCGGTGTGCCGGATCGCGTTGGTGACCAGCTCCGAGGCGAGCAGCTCGGCGGTGTCCACCAGCTCGGCCACGCCCCAGCGGCGCAGCGCGTCCCGCAGCTCGGCCCGCACCTCGGAGATCCGTTCGAGGTCGGCCTGCCCGATCCGGCGGCGCAGCTGCTGGGCGGCGAGGCCGCCCTCCGGGCCGTCCCAGCGCAGCAGCAGGAGCGCTATGTCGTCCTCGCGCTCGCTGGAGTCGGCGACCTGGGAGGAGATCCGGTCGGCCAGCTCCTCCAGCGGGTCGGCGTGGCCCTCCCGGCGCTCGGCCAGCGGGCCGGCGACCACCTCGGCCAGCCGGGCGATCCCGTCGTCGAGGTCCATGCCGCGCGCCTCGACCAGGCCGTCGGTGCAGAGCAGCACCGTCTCACCCGGGTCCAGGCTGAACCGGGTGACCCGGTACTCCTCGTCCGGGGCGATGCCCAGCGGCAGCCCGCCGGCCACCTGGACCACGGTGGCGGTGCCGTCGGCGCGGCGGACCAACGGGTCGAGGTGGCCGGCCCGGACGGCGTAGACCACGCCGTAGTCGACGTTGACCTCGGCGTAGGTACAGGTGGCGAAGTGGTCGGTGTCCAGGTCGGCGAGGAAGCGGGAGGCGCGGGCCATCACCGCCGCCGGCGGGTGGCCCTCGGCCGCGTACGCGCGCAGCGCGATCCGCAGCTGGCCCATGATCCCGGCGGCGTGCACGTCGTGCCCCTGGACGTCGCCGATCACCAGTCCGACGTGCCCGCCGGGCAGCGGGACGACGTCGTACCAGTCGCCGCCGATCTGCAGGCCGGAGCCGGCCGCCAGGTAGCGGACGGCGGTGGTCACGCCGGGCACCGACGGGACGGTGCGCGGCAGCATCACCCGCTGCAGGCCGGCCGCCAGCTCGTGCTCGGCGTCGTGCAGCCGGGCCCGGGCCAGCGACTGGGCGACCAGGCCGCCGAGGGTGGAGAGCAGGGTGCGCTCGTCGGTGTCCAGCTGGCGGTCGTCGTCGAAGCTGACCAGGCAGACGCCGATCGGCCGGCCGCTGGCGACCAGCGGCAGGAAGGCCCAGGAGCTGCGGCCGGTCCGGCTGGTCGGCGTCCACACCTTCGCGTAGCGCTCCAGGAACTCCTCGCGGCTGGCGATGAAGACCGGCGCCCGGTTGCGCAGCGCCTCGGCCGCCGGGTGGTCGGCGGGCAGCACGGAGCGGTCCCAGAAGGTGAGCTCCTCGGGCTGGTAGCCGGAGGCGCCGAGGATCTGTACCCGGCCGGACTCGAAGGAGGCCAGCACCAGGCCGTCCGGCGGCAGCCCGGGCAGCGGGAGCTCCGTGAAGACCCGGGCGACGTCACGGACGGTGACGGCTTCGGAGAGCGCGCGGGCGGCCTCCTTGATGAACCGCGAGCGCTCCTCCCGCAGCAGGGCCATCCGGTCGGCGCGGTCGCGCT
The DNA here is from genome assembly GCF_042737525.1 of Kitasatospora sp. NPDC059973. NCBI lineage: Bacteria > Bacillati > Actinomycetota > Actinomycetes > Kitasatosporales > Streptomycetaceae > Kitasatospora > Kitasatospora sp. NPDC059973. The sequence continues at coordinate 10,858 of NZ_JBHWUI010000110.1, forward strand.
TGCGCAGCTCGACGGTGGCGTCCCAGATGAAGCCCACCATCCGCGAGGCCCGGCCGAAGGCGTCCGCGAGGACCCGGCCGCGGAACCGCACGGCGCGCATCGTCCCGCTCGGCCCGACGGTGCGGTAGTAGGCGCCGCACTGGCCCAGCTCGGCGACCGCGCGCTCGACCCGGCGGCGCACCACCGGCGCGTCCTCGGGGTGCAGCAGGGCCAGGAAGGAGGACGAGGTGCGGTCGAAGCGGTCCCGCTCGGCCGCGTCCAGGCCCATGATCGCGCAGGCCCGCTGGTCGCCCTCCAGGACGTCGCGGCGGATGTCCCAGTCGAAGGAGCCGATGCCGTTGGCGGCCATCGCGGGCTCCAGCCAGTCCGGCGTGGAGTCCCCGGAGGCGACGGGCAGGCCACCCGAGAGCATCGGCGCCAGCCGGCCCCCGGCGAGTCCGGGCGTCGTCCGCAGTGCGTGCCTGCGCACCGCCTGGGCGGGTGGTCTCGCCCGCCCCGACCCGGCCGTGGACTGACCGGGAGGAAGCGCCGGCCCCGGCGACTCGGGCTCAGTGGGCATGCTGCTCCTGCCGCTGCCGTGGCGAGCCGCGCCGGGTGTCCGGCGTGGCCGCGGGGCAGTGTGAGTGGGTGGTGCTCGATCGGACCGTGCGGCCGGGCGGCGACCAGTCGAGGTGAGGTCTCCCCGCTGTTTGCCGCACGTGGACACACATTCCCACCATCCTCGCCAATGTTCGGCCGAGCGGCAATGGCACCGGACCGGGAATCTTCGGCCCGCCCTTCGCCCGGAGGTGCCGTTCGGCGGCGAACGACCTTTTCCTCCCGGCTCGGACGCCGGGTCGGCCGGGGTCCGGGAACTGCGCCGAACGGGTGGCGCCGGGGCCACCGCAGCGGCGCGGCGCGATGGGTGCGGAGGCGGAGGCGGGCGGGCGGGCGTCACGTGGCGGGAGCGCGGGCGGCGACCAGCCCGAACGGCTCAGGCGGTGACCAGCTCGAACCAGGTGACCTTGCCGTCCCCGCGCAGCTGGACCCCCCAGGAGTCGGCCAGCGCCTCGACCAGCAGCAGCCCGCGCCCCGAGGTGGCGTACTCGGCGTCCGCGTCCCGGCGGCGGCCGGGCAGCCGGGTGACGCTGTCCTGGACCTCGATCCGCAACCGCAGGTCGGCGGTGAGCACCGCGTCGAAGACCGCGCCCTGGCCGGTGTGCAGCAACGCGTTGGTGACCAGCTCGGAGGAGAGCAGCTCCGCCGTGTCGGCCAGCTCGGGCACCCCCCAGTGGCCGAGCGCGGAGCGCAGCCGCCGGCGGACCGCGCCGACCGCGACCAGGTCGGCCGCGTCGAGCGTCACGTGCAGCCGGCGGTTCAGCGCACACCCCGGGGCCGGGATGCTCGGCAGTGCCTGGCCCGCCGTGCCCGTGGCCGCCGACGCACCCGGCGCACCCCCCTGGGGCCTGGCTCGGAAGGCGTCCCCCGAGCCCGTCCGCTGCCGCGGGAATCGCGACTGACCGTCCATCACCACTTGCCCCCGCCCTCAATCCGGGCACCCGCTGCCGGATCCCCCGCCGGTCGGGTGGCCGCCTCGTTCTGACCACCATCCTCATGCCCAGCTTTCGCCGTTTGGAACAGTGTGCGTCCGATCACCTGGGGTGAAAGGGGCACGGCGCGGCACTCGTGATCCAACTGCCCGCGCCGGACAGGTTTGCGATGCGTACGAGTCGTTTTCGGGCAACGCTGGACAGAGCGGCCGGGTCCGGGTTCAATGACCCGAGATGTTTGAACGCCGTTCTAATGTCACCTCCGGCACCCCCAGCACCCCCGACACCCCCAGCACCCATCGGCACTCCCGGCGACCGCGAGCGAGGAACCGTGCGACTGACCCCCACCGAGCGGGACCGGCTGCTGATCTTCACAGCAGCCGAGCTGGCCCGCGCCCGGCGCGCCCGAGGCGTACGCCTCAACGTCCCCGAAGCGCACGCCCTGATCGCCGACACCGTCTGCGAGGCCGCGCGCGACGGCCGGCGGCTCGCCGAAGCCATCGAGGCCGGGCGCAGCGTGCTCACCGCCGACGACGTGCTCCCCGGCGTCCCGGACGTGGTCACCGTGGTCCAGGTCGAGGCGGTGTTCGACGACGGCACCCGGCTGGCCGTGGTGAACGACCCGTTCAAGGGCGCCGGCTCGCTCGGCGACGACGCGCCCGGCGGCGCGCTGCTCGGCGCGGGCACGGGCTACGACCCCGTCGAGGAGACGGTGGTGCTGCCCGTCCACAACACCTCCGGGGTGCCGATCTCGGTCACCTCGCACTTCCACTTCTTCGAGGCCAACCCGCGCCTGGCCTTCGACCGCGCCGCCGCCTACGGGACCCACCTCGCGGTACCGGCCGGCTCCTCGGTCCGCTTCGACCCGGGCGCCACCGTCGAGGTCGGCCTGGTGCCGATCGGCGGCGAGCGGGTCGCGATCGGCTTCGCCGGGCTGGTGGACGGCCCGCTGGACGCGCCCGGCGCCAAGGAGGCCGCCCTGGCCAAGGCCCGCGCGACCGGCTACCTGACCAACTTCGACGACGCCGAGGTGGAATCGTGACCGCCATCACCCCGCACGACTACATCGCGGTGCACGGTCCGCGCGCCGGGGACCGGATCCGGCTCGGCGACTCCGGTCTGATCGTCCGGGTCGAGTCCGACTCGCAGGCGCCCGGCGAGGAGTTCCTGGCCGGCTTCGGCAAGACCGCCCGGGACGGCCTGCACCTCAAGGCCGCCGCCGTCCGCGACACCTGCGACGTGGTGATCAGCAACGTGCTGGTGATCGACGCGATCCAGGGCATCCGGAAGACCTCGATCGGTCTGATCGACGGCCGGATCGCCGCCATCGGCCGCGCCGGCAACCCGGACACCCTGGCCGGCGTGGAAGTCGTCGTCGGCACCGGGACGACCATCGTCTCCGGCGAGGGCATGATCGCCACCGCCGGCGCCATCGACACCCACGTCCACCTGCTCTCGCCGCGGATCATGGAGGCCTCGCTCGCCTCCGGCGTCACCACGATCATCGGCCAGGAGTTCGGCCCGGTCTGGGGCGTGGGCGTGAACTCGCCCTGGGCGCTGCGGCACGCCTTCAACGCCTTCGACGCCTGGCCGGTCAACATCGGCTTCCTCGGCCGCGGCTCCTCCTCCGACCCGGCCCCGCTGGTCGAGGCCCTCGCCGAGGGCGGCGCCTCCGGCTTCAAGGTGCACGAGGACATGGGCGCCCACACCCGCGCCCTGGACACCGCCCTGCGGGTCGCCGAGGAGTACGACGTCCAGGTCGCCCTGCACACCGACGGCCTCAACGAGTGCCTCTCCGTGGAGGACACCCTCAAGGTCCTGGAAGGCCGCACCATCCACGCCTTCCACATCGAGGGCTGCGGCGGCGGGCACGTCCCCAACGTCCTCAAGATGGCGGGCGTCGAGAACGTCATCGGCTCCTCCACCAACCCCACCCTGCCGTTCGGCCGCGACGCCCTCGGCGAGCACTTCGGCATGATCGTCTCCGCCCACGACCTCAAGGTCGACCTCCCCGGCGACGCCGCGATGGCCCGCGACCGCATCCGGGCCGGCACCATGGGCGCCGAGGACGTCCTGCACGACCTCGGCGTCATCGGCATCACCTCCTCCGACGCCCAGGGCATGGGCCGGGCAGGCGAGACCGTGCGCCGCACCTTCGCCATGGCCGGCAAGATGAAGGCCGAGCTCGGCGCCCTCGACGGCACCGGCTCCTACGGGACGGCCGAGGGCGGCGACGACAACGAGCGCGTCCTGCGCTACATCGCCAAGCTCACCATCAACCCGGCGATCGCCCACGGCCTGGCCCACGAGGTCGGCTCGATCGAGGTCGGCAAGCTCGCCGACATCGTCCTGTGGCGCCCCGACCACTTCGGCGCCAAGCCGCAGCTCGTCCTGAAGGCCGGCTTCCCCGCCTACGGCGTCGTGGGCGACCCCAACGCCTCCACCGACCGCTGCGAACCCCTCGTACTGGGCCCCCAGTTCGGCGCCCACGGCGCCACCGCCGCCGACCTCTCGGTCGCCTTCGTCGCCCAGGCCGCCGCCGACGGCGCCTACCTGGACCGGGCCGCCGACGGCATGCCCACCCGGCGCCGCCGGGTCGGCGTCCGCAACACCCGCGGCATCGGCCCGCGCGACATGGTCCGCAACGCCCGGATCGGCGACGTGCAGGTCACCGAGACCGGCCTGGTCTCGCTGGACGGCGACCCGCTGCGCTCCGAGCCCGCCGACAGCGTCTCGCTCAGCCGCCTGTACTTCCTCTGACCTACCCTCACCTCCCCTCCAAGGACGCGAAGATGACCCCCACCCCCGCCTCGCTCGGCTACCGGATGCCCGCCGAGTGGCACCCGCACGAGCGGACCTGGATGGCGTTCCCCACCACCAACCCGACCTTCGACAGCCCGGAGCACCTGCACGCCGGGCGCGAGGCCTGGGCCGCGGTGGCCAACACCATCGTCCGGTACGAGCCGGTGACGCTGGTGGTCAACACCGGCGAGACCGAGGAGGCGCGCAAGTACGTCGCCCCCGAGGTCGAGATCGTCGAGCGCCCGCTGGACGACGCCTGGATGCGCGACATCGGCCCGTCCTTCCTGATCGACGGCAAGGGCTCGCTGGCCGCCGCCGACTGGATCTTCAACGGCTGGGGCGCGCAGTCCTGGGCCCGCTGGGACAACGACCAGTACATCGCCGAGCACATCAGCGAACTGACGGGCGTTCAGCGGTTCGCCTCCCGCCTGATCAACGAGGGCGGCGGCATCCACGTCGACGGCGAGGGCACCGTGCTCGTCACCGACACCGTGCAGCTCGGCGAGGGCCGCAACTCCGACTGGACCCGCGAGGAGGTCGAGGCCGAGCTGCACGCCCACCTCGGCACCACCAAGGCGATCTGGCTGCCGCGCGGACTCACCCGCGACTACGACGAGTTCGGCACCCGCGGCCACATCGACATCGTCGCCTCCTTCGTCCGCCCCGGCGTCGTGGTCGCCCACGTCCAGCCGGACCCGGCCCACCCCGACCACGAGGTGTGCCAGGAGCTGGTGGCGATCCTGCGCGCGTCCACCGACGCCCGGGGCCGCGCCCTGGAGGTCATCGAACTCCCCGCCCCCACCGTCCTGTCGGACGAGGACGGCGAGCCGGTCGACTACTCCTACATCAACCACTACGTGGCCAACGGCGCCGTGGTGCTCTGCGCCTTCGACGACCCCCGCGACCAGGAGGCCGCCGCCATCCTCGGCCAGGCCTACCCCGGCCGCACCGTCGAACTGGTCGACGCCCGCGAGATCTTCGCCAACGGCGGCGGCATCCACTGCATCACCCAGCAGCAGCCGAAGGTGTGACATTCCGGCAGGTGAGGCGCCTGACCTGCCGGATTACCGAGAGCTGCTGTCCAGTGCCGGCACTGGACAGCAGCTCTTCCACCACGCTCAATTCGCTCCAGCGTTGACCTTGGCAATCAGCTCCGGCAGCTCGGAGAGCGAGTCGATCCGGAACGTAGCCCGCCCGGCGGCCGGGTCGTACTGCTGGATCCAGCCCCACGGCCCGCGCCGGATCAGCGCCGCCCGCATCCCCGCCGCGAGAGCGGGGAGCACGTCGTTGTCGAGCCGGTCGCCGACGTAGAGGATCTCGCCCGGCTCGGCCGGGACCACCTCGGCGACCCGCTCGAAGAAGGTGGGATCCGGCTTGCTCGCGCCCCAGTCGTCCGACGTCCCGATTAGATCGACGTCCGCCGTGAACAGCTCGCGCAGCAACCCGCCGGCGCGCACCGTCTGGTTGCCGGCGATCGCCAACCACAGACCGCCGGCCCGAAGCTGAGCGAGCGCGGGACGGACGTCCGGGTAGAGGTCGTCTTCTCCGAACCATTCCGGCTTGCCGGCCTCGGCCCGACGTTCGCGCTCCTCGTAAAGGTCGAATCCCGGCCGGAACACCTGAAATGTCTCGCGGTAGTCCATCCCCTGTGCGATGACGGCGCCGAACTGGGCGACGAACGTGTGCCTCGGCACGCCCAGCCAGTCGGCCCAGGTGCCGTACTCGCGAGTCTCATCCACGAGGCACTCACCAACATCGAACACCACAGCCTTGATCGCCATACTCGCAGCCTAACGGGGAGAGGTTGTCCCGTCGGTGGCTTCTCCTACGGTGGGCGACCAGCCAATTCGCTCTTCGGTCACAGGTCGGCCGCACCACGTGCACCCGCCCACTGACGCCGATACGGTCCCCTCATCACACCCGCCATGTCCCAGGGGGGACCATGCGCCGCACCATCCTCACCCTCGTCGCCGCCAGCTTCGCCATGAGCCTCGCCGCCTGCGACCCCAGCGCCACCACGAGCGGCAGCCAGACTGCTGCCGCCGGATCCGCAGCGAGCAGCATGAGTACCGCCGAACCCACCAACGGTAGCCAGACGAAGAGCGCGATCCTTCCCAACTTCGTCGGCATGGGCCTGCAGTCTGCCCAGGACACCGCGCAGAAGGCGGGTTTCTACCTGCTCACCAGCCACGACGCTCTCGGCCGGTCCCGCAACCAGATCGACGACCGCAACTGGAAGGTCTGCCATCAGAGCCCTGCGGTCGGCGAGCAACCCACTGACACCAAAGTGGACATGGCCGCAGTGAAGCTCGACGAGCAGTGCCCCGCCCAGGACCAGGGCGCCGGTGGGCCGACAAAGGCCAACGCCGTCATGCCGGACTTCAAGGGCAAGGCGGTCTCCGTGGTCCACGACTCGCTCGATAGCGCGACGTCGATCAGTGCGAAGGACGCGACGTCGCAGAACCGGATGATCCTCGTTCAGTCGAACTGGCAGGTGTGCTCCCAGGATCCGGCACCCGGGGCCGCCCTGGCCGGGCAGCCGGTGGCGATCAAGGCGGTCAAGTTCGGTGAGTCGTGCCCTTAGCCACGGGCACGACAAAGCGCCCCCGCTCCGGCACGTGGCCGAGCGGGGGCGCGGTCGTTCAGCGGTCGGCGTCGGGAGGATAAGCCGGGCCGGCTGCGCTGGGCGTCCGTCATCAGCAGGGTCCGGGCTCCCACCGGACCGCGGGACCCCCATCCGATCCGGTTCGCCTCGGAGCGGCCGTCCGCCGAGGGGGTGGGGCGTCGAGCCGGTGGGCTCCTGGTCAGGGGGGGCTTCGGGGGCCGCCGGTATCGTGGGTGCCGCTGCGGCGCGGTCGCAGCGGCACAGAGGAGAGCAGCACATGGCGGACGCCCGCCCGCGCCGGCCGGCGCGGCCCCGCGAGGAGGTCTTCGCCACCGCGCGGGCCGCCATCGCCGAACACGGGCTCGCCAAGCTGACCATGGCCGGCCTCGGCAAGCAGTTGCAGATGAGCGCCGGTCACCTGCTCTACTACTTCGGCAGCAAGGACCAGCTGCTGCTGGAGACGCTGCGCTGGAGCGAGGACCAGCTCGGGGCCCGCCGCCGCACCGCGCTGGCCGACGGCGGCCGGGACGTCTGGGAGCGGCTGGGCGACTACACCCGGCTCTACCTGCCCGAGGGCGCGGGCGATCCGCGCTGGATCCTCTGGGTGGAGGTGTGGGGGCGCTCCCCCGCCAGCGAGGAGCTGCGGCAGGGGCAGTTGGAGATCGAGGCCCCCTGGGACGCCGACCTGGTCGCCCTGCTCGACGAGGGCACCGCCTCCGGTTCCTTCGCCGCGGCGGCCGGAGCGACCACCGAGCGGGCCGCCCAGATCCGCGCGCTGCTGGACGGACTCGCCGTACCGCTCGCGCTCGGCCTGCCCGGCGCGCTCCGCGCGAGGGCCCTTCACCTCGCGGAGTCGGCCTGCCGGACCCTGCTGGCGCCCGCCTGACGGAGGGACTCCGGCAGCGTCACTCCGTCCAGATCGCGGCCGCCGTGCGGTCGTCGGCGTACCCCTTGGCACGGACCTGGACCTGGCGCAGGAAGTCCACGGTGCCCGGCGGGTGGGGGTGTGCCCAGTGGGCGGCGAGGAAGTGCGCGACGGCCGGCTCGTCGGCGATCGGCCGGGCCAGTCCCGGGGTGCAGAGCAGCAGGATGTCGCCCGGAGTGGCCGGGACCATCCTGAACCGGAACGGGCGGGGGTCCGGCGCCGGACCGTCCGGCAGCGGGGGCTGACCGTCCGGGTGGTGCAGCAGCCGGGCCGCGTAGGCGTCGATCCAGTGACCGGAGCGCAGCAGGTAGAGCCCGCCCGGGCCGACCCCGAAGGCCGCCCGGTAGGAGGCCGCCGGGTCGAGCGAGAGCAGCAGGCAGTGCAGCGAGGCCGGGAAGACCGGGTCCTCGCCGGCTGCCCGGGGGGCCAGGCCGCGCAGCGGGGCGGCGGCGGCCGTCGCGAGCCGTTGGAGGCCGTAGCGGAGGCGGTCCCGCGCGCCGTCGCGCAGGTCGGCGGCGAGGCCGGCCCGGCTGCGGCCGATCGCGGCGGCGAGCTGGCGGCACGCCTCGGCGGAAGCCGTCGCGACCGCCTCCGGGGCGACGTCGGCGATGTCGGCAAGCGCCTCGGCGGAGCCCGCGCCCGTGCGGTCGAAGCCGCCGAGCACCGCGAGCAGCAGGCCGTCCGTGCCCTCGCCGAACCTGGTCACCAGCAGCGCGTCCCGGCGGGGCTCGCCGCGGTAGCGGGCGGAGTCGCCGCGGACCGAGACGGCGCGCACGGTGGCGGTGGCGTACTGGGCCCCCTCCAGCACGGTGTCCGGCACCACGGCGCCGAGCGAGCCCGGGTCGGCCTCCGGTACGGCGGTCGGCTCGGGCCCGTACGTGGGCGGGCGCTCGCCGACGTGCGGGACGGCGGGCCCGGCGTCGGCGAGCACCGACCGGGCGGCGGGGCGGGCGACAGCCACCGCCGCAGCCGGGGCGACGGGGTCGGACACAGAGGGGCCCTCGGGCGCAGGGGCGGGTTCGGGCTCGGGCTCGGGCTCAGGGCCGGCAGCCGCCGGCTCGGGCTCGGGCTCGGGCTCTGGCTCTGGCTCCACCACGGGGTTCGGCTCCGGTGCCGGCTCCGGGTCCTTCCGGAGAACGAGCCCCTCCACCGCCTCCGGACCCAGCTCCGGCTCCGGCTCGGGCCCTGCCTCTGCCTCCGCCTCGGGCGCGGCCGCCCAGGCCGGGGCCGGGAACCGGTGCGTCTCCTCCGGCCCGCGCTGCTGCCCGATCACCCCGACCGCGGTGTCGAACCAGTCGTCGATGCTGTCTCGCTCCAGCGGCCCGGGCTCCGGCACGGCCCGCTCCGACGCCTCGGGCGCCGACGCCTCGGAGGCCGACGCCTCGGGCGCCGACGCCTCCGGTTCCGCCACCCCGGGCGCCACCGCGGGCTTCGCCTCGCCCTCCGGCCCGCCCGTCCGCTGCTGGCCGATCAGCCCGGCCGCCGTGTCGAACCAGTCGTCGACGCTGCCCTCCCCCGGTACCGCGTCCGGAGTGTCGGGGAGGGTGCCCGCCGGCCCTTCGTAGACCGTTTCCCACCAACCGTCGTCCGGTCGGGGCTGCTGTGCGGGTGCACCCTTTTTGCTCATCTGGCGGCTCCTGGTCGGTCCGTGGTCGCGCCGCCCCCGGCGGGGCCGGACTCGACGTCATTGTCTCCGAGTGCAACGACGGTGTCCGGGTTTCGGCGACAACCGCACACTGATCGGATGATCCCGATGACCGGGTTCGCCCCATGTTTCGTTTCCGTTCCGTCCACGCTTGCCGGAACTGCCCCGAGCAGGGCGTTTCCGGGGTATTCAGGAGGTTCGGGGGCCGAAAATGGGGGCCGAGGAGGGGCATCGCTTCACCCGTTCGGCTGATTAAATGTGCGCATGACCGCGTCGGCCCCCAGATCGCTCCGACCGGGGAGGACCGCGTTCGCGGGCCGCCCGGTGGGCGCCCTGTGGTTCCTCCTGCTGGTCGGGCTGCTGGCGGCGCTCCCGTGCGCGGGCCAGGCCCAGGCGGTCTCGGTGGACCGGTCCGCCCCCGCGTCCGTTCCGGACGGCGTCGCCGGCCCGGCCCTCGCGGCCGCCCCGACGACGGGGACACCGCGGACCGCCGGGACACCTCCGACCCCCGGGACACCGTCGACCGCCGAAGCACCGCGGACGCCGGCGGCGGAGCACGCGTCCCGGCAGGCCGGAGCCCCGCGCACCGGTCCGACCGGCACGCTCGCCGACCGGCTCGCCGAGCAGAAGCGGCACCGGACGTGGTGCTCCGCCGACGGCGAGCCGCCGCACCGCGACAACGGCTGCTCCGGTCACCCGTACTGCGCCCAGGACGCCCAGCTGCCCAATCCGCCGCCCCAGCAGCAGCCCGCCCTGACGCCCCGCCCGGAGACTCCCGGGGCCCGGCCCCGGATGCTTCCCCGCGGGCTCCCGGACGGTCCGCGCCCGGCACCCGACCTGCACGAGCTCCAAGTTCACCGGTCCTGAGCGGAACCCACCGCCGGTCCTCCCCCCGCCCGTCCGAACGGACGCCGGCCGGGACGGCACCGACGGATCCGCCCCTCCGCCCTCTCATCTGACCGCCGCGCCCGAAGCGCGCGGCGGGGACAAGGACACCTCATGGGTTCCGCCTCGAAGCAGTCCAACAAGCCGAGCGGCAAGCAGGCCGGTCTCGACCGTCGTGCCCGGATAGCCGAGCTGCGCGCCGCCGAGCAGCGCCGCGACCGTCGCAACAAGATCATCGCCTCGGTGGTCGCCGGGACCCTGGTGATCGCCGCGATCGCCACCGGCACCTGGATCGTGGTCGACGCCAACAACGACAAGAAGGCCAAGGAGACCGCGGCCGCCGCGCCGATCGACGGCGTCCAGACCTTCGGCGACCTGAGCCGCAACCACGTCAAGGAGAAGGTCACCTACCCGCAGACCCCGCCGGTCGGCGGCGACCACAACGCGATCTGGCTGGACTGCATGGGCCACGTCTACGACCAGCCGGTCGAGAACGAGCGCGCCGTCCACTCGCTGGAGCACGGCGCGGTCTGGGTGACCTACAACGGCAAGGCCACGCCGGACGACATCAAGACCCTCTCCGACAAGGTCAAGGCCACCCCGTACTCGCTGATGAGCCCGTACCCGGACGAGAAGGGCACCATCACCCTCAGCGCCTGGAGCACCCAGCTGGTCGTGGACAGCGCCAGTGACCCGCGGGTGGGCGAGTTCTTCACCAAGTACGTGCAGGGCAAGCAGACCCAGGAGCCGGGCGCGTCCTGCACCATGGGGGCGATGTGACCGCCGACGCGGCGGTGTCCGGGGCGCACGACGAGGGCCGGGACACCGGCCACGGCGACGCCCTGGACGACACCCCGGACGCGGCGCCCCGGCCCGGCCGCAAGCGGCTCTGGTGGCCGGCGGCGCTGGCCGCCGCGCTCGCCCTCGCGCTCGGGGTCCCCGCGCTGGTGGCGAGCGGGACGTCGGCGTCCGGCTCGTCCTCGATCGCGGCCCCGGCGGACGACTCGCCCGAGGCCGGGTTCGCCCGTGACATGGCGACCCACCACCAGCAGGCCGTGGACCTGTCGTTCATCGTCCGGGACCGGACCGGCGACGCGTCGGTGCGCACCCTCGCCTTCGACATCATCAACACCCAGGCGAACCAGCGCGGGATGATGATGGGCTGGCTCGACCAGTGGGGGCTCCCGCAGCACGCGGCGGCCAAGCCGATGGCCTGGATGAAGATGGGCCACGACTACGCGGCGCACGACGGTTCGCTGATGCCCGGCATGGCCACCAACACCCAGCTCGCCAAGCTGGGCTCGCTCAGCGGGCGGGACGCCGAGGTGCTCTACCTGCAGCTGATGCTGGAGCACCACAAGGGCGGGGTGGAGATGGCCCAGGGCTACGTCGACCTGGCGAAGAACGAGACCGAGAAGCGGCTCGCCCAGTCGATGGTGGTCGGGCAGACCTCGGAGATCCAGCTGATCACCGACATGCTCACCGAGCGCGGCGCCACCCCTGGTGTGCCCGCGTCCTGATCGACCCGCAGCACCCGGCCCTCTCATCCCCGGCCCTCTCAGCCCCGGCCGTCTCATCCCCGGCCCTCTCTCCCATCGGACGGGGCCGCCCGGTGGGCGGGCGTCACGAGGTGAGGGAGGCCACCTCGGCGGCGTAGAGCAGCTCCGGGTCGAGGTCCATCCCGGTGAAGTGGCCCGCCAGTTCCAGCGAGAGCGTGCCGTGCAGGCGGGTCCAGAAGGCGAGCGCGCGGCGCAGCTCGGCCGGGCGGGCGCCGGGGTGTCCGGCGGCCCAGGGGCGGTGGTGCTCCAGGTGGGCGTCGAGCGCGGCGGCCGGCCCCGCCGGCTCCGGCCCCGGACCGGCGGCGACACAGGCGTCGAGCAGGGTCGACATGATCTCCGATGCGATCACGGTGGTGTCCTCGGGAGCGTGGTAGCCCGGGACCGGGGTGCCGTAGACGAGGAAGTAGCGGTGCGGGTCGGCCAGCGCCCAGCGGCGCAGGGTCCGGGTCAGCTCCAGCAGGTCCGCCGGGTGGGTGCCCCCGGCGGAGCCGGTGGCCAGCAGGGCGTCGGCGAGGCTGCGGTAGGCGTCCCGGACGAGTTCCGTGATCAGCTCGTCGCGGTTGGCGAAGTACCGGTACAGCGCGGGTCCGCTCAGGCCCATCTGCTTGGCGATCGCGTTCAGTGAGAGCGCGGACGCGCCCACCCCGGCGATCTGCTCCCAGGCCCGTTCCTTGACCTCCGCGCGGACCTGCTGCCGGTACCGCTCGCGTGGGGTCGGCGTCTTGTCGGCCATGTCCGTCTCCTTCTTCCGCTCGCCCCGGGATCCGCCCGTCCGTGGATCGGTCCGCCCCGGGATCGGTCCGTCGCCGTACCCGGCCGCCCGCCCCTGCCGTCCTGCCCGCTCGCCCGCCCCGGCCGCCCGCCGGGTACGGGGACCGCAGCATGGGTTAGACGGTATCACTCACGGCAGAGGCGCTCACGATCGATGGATTCGCTCGCTTGACACGATCCTCGGCGGCATTCATTCTAGTTATAGCTTCTAACGGAAGCGAGAGCATCAAACACAGAGGAGATCATCATGGTTGCCACCGAGTACGTCGAGGTCGTCCTGCCGGGCAAGGTCGAGCCGGAGGGCCTGGAGGTCCGTTCGGGGCTGCCGCTCCCGGTGCCCGCCGCCGGTCAGGTCCTGGTCGGGGTGGAGGCCACCGGGGTCTCGTTCGCCGAGCAGCAGATGCGGCGCGGCCGTTACTACGACCAGCCGGCGTTCCCCTTCGTCCCCGGGTACGACCTGGTCGGTACGGTCCTGGCGGCCGGCCCCGGCGTCGGGCCCGAGCTGGTCGGCCGTCGGGTCGCCGCCATGACCAAGACCGGCGGCTGGGCGAGCCACGTCGCGCTGGACGCCGCGGACCTCGTCGAGGTGCCGGACGGCGTCGGCGCGGCGGAGGCCGAGACCGCGGTCGTCAACGGCCTGACCGCCTGGCAGATGCTGCACCGCAAGGCCCGGGTGCGGGCCGGTCAGACCGTCCTGGTCCACGGCGCCAACGGCGGGGTCGGCTCGGTGCTGGTCCAGCTGGCGCTCGGCGCCGGCGCCCGGGTGATCGGCACCGCCTCGGGCCGCCACCACGACGCCCTGCGGGCCCTCGGCGTCACGCCCGTGGACTACCGCCGCGAGGACGTCCCCGCCCGGGTCCGGGAGCTGGCCCCGGGCGGCGTGGACGCCGTGTTCGACCACGTCGGCGGCCGCGGCATCACCGACTCCTGGCGGCTGCTCGCCCCCGGCGGCACGCTCGTCTCCTACGGCAGCGCCGCCACCCGCGACGCCGAGGGCTCGAAGCAGCTGCCCGTGCTCGCGCTGCTCGGCCGGGTGTGGCTGTGGAACCTGCTGCCCAACGGGCGCCACGCCTACTTCTTCAACGTCTGGGCCGGCCGCGCGTTCGCCCCGAACCGGTTCCGGGCCCGCCTGCGCGCCGACCTCTCCCAGGTGTTCGCGGCCCTGCACCGGGGCGAGATCACGGCCCGGATCGCCGCCGAGCTGCCGCTGGCACGCGCCGCCGAGGCGATGCGCCTGGCGGAGTCCGGCACCGTCGCCGGGAAGGTCGTCCTCGTCCCGTAGGCACGGCCCCGCCCGATCGCCCCCGGGCATCCCCCCATGCATCCCCCTCAGGCCACCAGACCAGGAGACCCACCGTGTTCACCACCCTCGCCGCCAGGGCCGCCGCCCTGCCCGTCGCCGTCGTCACCGGGCTCTGCGGAGGCGGCGGGCAGCAGCCCGCCGTCCGGATCGATCACCGGGCCCCGGTGATCACCCGCGACGACATCGTCATCCACGCGCCGCTGGAACGGATCTGGCGGATCCAGACGGACATCGGGGCCTGGCCGACCTGGCAGCCCGACGTCACCCGCACCGAGTGGCTGACTCCCGGCCCGCTGCGCACCGGCTCGGTGTTCCGCTGGTCGGTGCACGGCCTGAGCGACATCACCTCCACCGTCCGGGAGGTGCGCCCGCCGCACCGGATCGTCTGGGGCGGCCCGGCCCAGGGGATCACCGCCGTGCACGTCTGGACCTTCACCCCGGTCCGGGACGGCGTGCGCGTCCACACCGAGGAGTCCTGGGCCGGGGCACCGGTGGAGGCCGCCCGGCCGGAACTCCAGGCGGCGCTGGACGCCTCGCTGGACGCCTGGCTGCACCACCTCAAGGCCCGGGCCGAGGGGTGACGGGCCACCGGGGCCGGCGCCCCGGGCGTCCTCCGCGGCGCCACCGGTCAGGCCCCGCCCGGCTCCGGCCGCCCCGGCGTCCGCCCGGCCGGGCGGACAAGCGCCACCGCGAGGACGGCCACGGCGGCGAGCGCGAGCAGGACCGTCCGCCCGCCGGACGCCGCGCCCGCCAGGTGGACACCGAGGACGGGCAGCGCGGTGCCGAGCGCCGTCCCCAGGCTGCGGGCCATGTTGACCATGCCGCCGCCGACCGCCGAGCACTGCGGCGGGATCGCCCGCATCACCAGCGCGTTGTTGGCCGGCAGCAGCAGCCCCAGCCCGTACCCGGCGACCAGCAGCGGGCCCGCCGCCGTCGCCGCCCCCACCGGCAGCAGCGCGAGCAGCAGCAGCCCGGCGCCCGCGACGGCGGCGCCCCACCGGCAGCGGTCGACGTCCGACCAGCCCCGCGGCAGCAGCGCGCCGCCGACGGTCGCGGCGAGCGCGAAGGCGGCCGGGAGCAGGGTGATCACCAGACCGGCCCGGACCACCGGGACGCCCGCCCCGGCGAGCAGCACCGGGCCGAGCACCAGCGGGCAGAACAGCAGCAGATAGCCGATCAGCGCGACGGCCAGCCCGGGCCGCACGCCCGGGGTGTTGACCAGCCCCGGCGCCAGGATCGGCCGGGCGGCCCGCCGCTCCTGGCGGACCAGGCCGAGGGTGAGCAGCGCCGAGGCGAGCAGCAGGGCCGCCGCGGCCCACCCGGGCAGGGGCAGGCCGGAGGCGGTGGAGAGGGCGAGCAGCAGCGCGGTGCTGGCTCCGGTGAGCAGCAGCAGCCCGGACAGGTCGAACCGGCCGCCCCCGGTAAGGCCCCCGCCCCCACCCCCGTCGCCGTCGGCGACACCGGGGACCCACGCCCGGGCGCGGGTGCGGGGCAGCAGGAACCAGCCCGCCAGGATGCCGAACAGTCCGATCGGCACATTGATCCAGAACACCCAGCGCCAGGAGGCGTGTTCGACCAGCAGCCCGCCGAGGCTGGGCCCGAGCGCCAGGCCGAGGCCCTGGGCGGCCGCCTGGATGCCCAGCGCCCGGCGCATCGCGTGGCCGGGGACGCCGCGGGCCACCAGGGCGACGCTGTTGGCCTGCATCATCGCGCCGCCGACCGCCTGCACGGCCCGGCAGGCCACCAGGATCCAGAGGCCGCCGGCGAACCCCGCGCCGAGCGAGGCCAGTGCGAAGACGGCGAAGCCGCCGAGGTACATCGTCTTGCGCCCGACCAGGTCGGAGAGCCGGCCGACCGGGGCCAGCAGGGCCACCAGCACCAGCAGATAGGCCAGCGCGACCCATTCCACCGCGGCGAAGCCGGCCCGGAAGTGCCCGCCGAGCGCGGGCAGCACCAGGGCGGTGATGCCGGCGGTGAGCTGGCCGAGGAACGCCCCGAGGCAGACGGTGCCGACGGCCAGCCAGTGGGCGTGCCGCCACCCGGCGATGCCGCGCGGCCGGGGGCGCTCGGCGAGCAGCCTGGTGGCGAGGGCGGCGGCGTTCATACGGCAAAATATATCGGACGCAGATATGTTCCTTCTACGAGCTGTTCGGTCGCCGATGGGCGTCGGCCCGGTGTCGAGACGGTACGCGACCGGAGGCTGCGGCCTCCGGCGGGCGGTCGGGGGCGGGCGGCCGGGGTGGCCGGTCGGCGGGCGGCGGGGAGTGGGCGATCGACCCCTTCTCGGCAGGTGATCGGGCCGACGGCGCGGCCGCCACCAGGCGCTACGCTGTCCGCCATGCCGTCGTCACCCCCCGTTCCCGACCCCGCCGCCGCGCCTGCCGACACCCAGGCCGCCCCCGGGGTCCCGGCGGAGCTCCCCGCTCCGGCGATCGAACGCGCCCGGCGGCTGACCGACGTGGTCACTCGGCTGCGCCGCGCCCTGCGCAGCAGCATCCGCACCGAGTACCCGTGGGAGTCCCTGCCGATGGCGCAGGTCGAACTCCTCCAGACGCTCGCCGCCGCGCCGCTGCGGGTCGGCGAACTCGCCGCCCGCCAGCGGCTGGCCCCGAACACCGTCAGCGGCCTGGTCGGCAAGCTGCTGGAGGCCGGCTTCGTCGACCGCCAGGCCGATCCCGGCGACCGCCGCACCGCCCGGATCGCGCTCACCCCGGCGGGTCTGCGCCAGCTGGACGACTGGCGGCACGCCCACGAGCGCCGCATCGCCACCGCCCTCGCCACCCTGACCGCAGCCGACCGCGAGGCCGTCATGCAGGCGCTCCCCGCCCTCGACCGGCTCGCCCGCGCGCTGGCCGACCCGGGTGCGCCCGAGCAGCGGACCGGGCCCGAATAGTCGGGTGACGAGCGGGCCCGGCGGCGGCTACCGTCCGTGGATGGAGAGCACTCGGGCGGCCGCCGCACGGATACGGATCGAGCCCTGGACGGACGCCGATCTGGCGCTGCTCCGCCAGGTCAACACCCCCGCGATGAAGCGGCACGTCGGCGGCCCGGAGACGGAGCGGCAACTCCTCCACCGGCACCGCCGCTACCTCGACTTCGTCCCCTCCGGCGTCGGCTGCATGTACCGCATCGTGCTGCTCCCCGGCGGCGAGCCGGTCGGCACCGTCGGCTACGGCACCCGGACGTGGCAGGGCGCGACCGTCCACGAGATGGGCTGGAACGTCCTGCCCGCCCACCAGGGCCGGGGCATCGCGGTGGCCGCCAGCAGGGCCGCCGTCGCTGCGGCCCGCCGCGAGGCCCGCCACCCCCATCTGCACGCCTTCCCCGACGTGGCCAACCCCGCCTCGAACGCCGTCTGCCGCAAGGCCGGCTTCACCCTCCTCGGCGAGACCGCCTTCGAGTTCCCGCCCGGGCGCCCCATGCGCAGCAACGACTGGCGGGTGGACCTCCGCGCGGACCCCGCCTAGGGGCTGTTCAAGGTTCGGATCTTGCTGCGGTTCGATGGTGGGCTGGTGTCTCTGGTAGAACTCCGTGCTGTGGCGCGTTTTGACGTGACGGATGCCG
>NZ_JBHWUI010000111.1:0-28405 GCF_042737525.1 Kitasatospora sp. NPDC059973
GGGCGCACGCTCCACGCGTGCGCCCCGCCGCCGGGCCGGATCCTGAGGGCGTGAATTACCAGCGGTACCACCGGTGGCGCCGGCCCGAGGAGTGCGTACCACGGGCCACGAAGCCCACCAGCCACAGCACCAGTACGGCGATCGCCACCCACCAGAGAATCTTGAGTGCGAACCCGGCGCCGAACAGGAGCAGAGCGAGCAGGAGAACGAGAAGAAGGGGAACCATCGGAACCTCCGCAGTCGGTGTCGAGCACCCGACTGCCCCGGGGGCCGCTCGCCTATTCGTACGAATCTTTCCGGCGCCCCGGGGCAGAGGCCTCGCTTTGTTCGGCGGCGGCGAGCCGTCGGCGACCGTCGCGGACGCCCCGGTCGGCGACCCCGCCTGCGTGATCGGCGGGCGCGGGGGACAGTGGTCCGAGGCGTGACGATCCGGTCCGCCCCCGTGCGTACCGGATCCCTTCGACGGAAGGTGCAGCAGTGGCAACCGACTACGACGCCCCGCGTACGAACAGCGACGACGAGGAGGTCGACAGCGTCGAGGAGTTGAAGAGGCAGCGTGCCGAGCGTTCCGGCGGGACGCCGGACGTGGACGTGGCGGAGGAGGCGGAGTCCGTGGAGCTGCCGGGCGCCGACCTCTCCGGGGAGGAGCTCACCGTCCAGGTGGTGCCCGTCCAGGGGGACGAGTTCACCTGCGCGCGGTGCTTCATGGTCCACCACCGCAGCCGCTTCTCCCGTGAGGAGGACGGGCAACCGGTCTGCCGGGACTGCGTGCCCGCCCCCGGCGACTGACCGGGCGGGCGGCGAGCGGGCGGCCCGCTACGTGCACCAGAAGAGGAACGGCGTGCAGGTGGGCGTCGGCTTCGGCGTGACGGTGGCCGAGGGGTGCGGAGCGGCCGTCGAGGGCTGCGGGGCGGTGGGCGGGGCCGGGCTCGAAGCGGCCGGGACGGGAGGCGGCGACTCCGGGGCACGACTGCTCGTCGGCGCGGCCGGGGCGGTGCTCCTGGTGGCCGAGGCGGTGGCGGAGGCGGTACGGCTCGCACCGGTGCGCTGTGTGGTCGGCGCGGCCGGGACCGTGGTCACGCCCGTCGCGGTGGGGGGCGCGGCGGAGGTCGGGCCACTCGGCGTGGGCGTCGCGACCGGCCCGCCCGCGGCCGGCGCGGGCGAGGCGCCCTCACTGCCGTTCGCGGCGAGGGCCGCGACACCGAGCCCCGCGACGGCCAGGCCGACGACGGAGAGCGCGAGGACGCTGGCCCGCCGCGCCGGCCGGCGCCCGGAACGCCGGGACCGGGCCGGTGCGGCGGACCGGCCGGCCGCCGGAGGCGGTGCCACAGCGGGCGGGGGAACGGCGGCCAGTGGCGCGGCGGCCGGTGGTCCCTGGGACAGCGTCAGGGTCGCGTCCGGCAGGGTCTCCCGGGTCACCGCGGGGGCCCCGCAGCCGGGGCAGGTCATCGCGCCGTTCAGATGGCGGCGGCAGGGTGCGCAGTAGTCCATGTGGTCTTCCCGTGCTGCCGGGGTGGCCGGCCCACACCGGTCGTCGGCGGCTCCGCGCACGTCGTCGTGCGCATGCGGAGCCTAGGCAGCCCGGCTGTGAGGGTTCCAGACCCAGCTGTGACGCTTCTGCGAAGATTGCGCACCCTCCGGAGCGACGAGCCCCCGTACCCGCGGCCGGAACCGCGGCCGGCCCTCGACCGGCCCCTCAGCCGAAGACGATGGCATGGCCCCCGGTGATGCTCGCCCGGCAGGCCGCGTAGAGCTGGGCCCAGGCGTACTTCTCGGGCTCGAACGGGTCGCTGTCCGGGGTGTCCACCAGCTCGGCCAGCCGCGCGCGGGAGAGCGTTCCGTCCTCGTCGGGGCGGATGCCGAGCCCCGGTGCCAGCCGGACCAGCTCGGACTGCAGGCGCCGGCTCGACCCGACCATCCCGTGCCCCGGGACTCGGTCCTGCGCCGGCAGGAACAGCGGCTCGGCCAGGTCGACCGGCAGGTAGTAGCCCGCGTGGTCGGCGTGACAGAGCAGGTGCGACGAGAACATGGTCAGTTCGTCCTGGACCTTCTCCTGGTCCCGGGCGTACTCCGCCGCGGACACGGAGCGAGCGGGGGTGACGGCCTCCCCGCGCAGCCGCAGGACGAACGCGCGGCGCAGGTGGCCCAGGTAACTGTACGGCATGCCTCCGGCGTGGAGCGCTCCGGCGGCGGGGTCCGTGTCCGGCTCGCGCCAGTCGATGCCCTGCCTCGCGAGCGCCCGGTCGAGCCGGGTGAAGGCTGCCACGTGGTGGTCCCACCCCTCGGGGTCGTTGCGCGCCGGGTCGTTCAACAACCCCACTGTGATCGAGAGTCCCATGCCCCGAGGTTAGGAGGAGGGTCCGACAGCACGGCCGCCGTCCGCGAACGCCCTCGTGCCCCGTACGGCGCGCGGCCGGACGTCCGCCGGGCGTGTGGCGACGGTGGACGTCGGGGGCCGGGGCGGACCTGCCGGGCCGTCACGGCGTGCCGGTGAAAGCGCGCCGGTAGGCGCGGGGCGGGACTCCCCGGCGCCGCACGAACTGTTCGCGCAGGACGGCGGCGCTCCCGTAGCCGACCCGGCGGGCGATCTCCTCGACCGGCAGGTCGGTGGCTTCGAGGAGTTCCTCGGCCCGGCTCAGGCGCAGGTCCCGCAGCCAGGCGTGCGGGGTGGTGCCGGTCGCGGCGGTGAAGCGGCGGGCGAAGGAGCGCCTGCTCATCAGGGCGCGGCGGGCCAGTTCCGTGACGGGCAGGGGCTCGTGGAGGTGCTCGCGGGCCCAGCCGAGGACCTCGGCGAGCCGCTCGTCCTGGCCATTCCCGGGGACGGGCGCGGCCAGGTACTGGGCCTGCCCGCCGTCGCGGTGGGAGGGCAGCACCATGTCGCGGGCGACGGCGTTGGCCAGGGCGGCGCCGTACTCCCGCCTCAGCAGGTGGAGGCAGAGGTCGAAACCCGCGGCGGCTCCGGCGCCCGTGACGACGTCTCCGTCGTCGATGTAGAGCGCGTCCGGATCCACCGTGACGTCCGGATAGCGGTCGGCGAGCAGGCCGGCGAACCGCCAGTGGGTGGTCGCCCGCCGGCCGGTGAGCAGTCCGGCGGCGGCGAGCGCGAACGTGCCGACGCAGTGGGCCGCGACCACGGCGCCGCGCGCGTGCGCGGCCCGCAGCGCGTCGAGCACGGCGGGGGCGGGCGGTTCGCGGAATCCGGCCCCGGGCAGCGCGATGAGCAGATCGGCGCCGGCGAACCGGTCCAGACCGTGCGGCACGGCGAGCGGCACTCCGCAGTCCGTGGGCACCGGTCCGGGGCGGTCGGAGCAGAGCGCGAAGTCGAAACCGGGCACCGCCGCTCCGTGCGGACCGAACACCTCGGTGACGATGCCGACGGCGAGCATGCCCGCGCCGGGCGGGACGTAGGCGGCGACGGTCCGGAAAGGCGGCACGCAGGCAGTGTCGCACAGGCTTGGCACGAATCCTGCGGTCACCGGCAGACGTGCCACTCGTGAGGCACCGTCAAGACCGGAAGGATCGAAGCCATGACAGACGCACCGCTCGGCCGCAGCGCCGCCTTCAAGGTCCTGACCACCGGCTACGTGGGCTCCACCGGCCCCGGGGTCGCCGCCACCGTCTCCTACGTCTCCGACGCCGGACGGCACGTGATCTTCGACCCGGGCATGGTGGCGAGCCGTGACCACATCCTCGCCCCGCTCGCGGAACTGGGCCTCGGCCCCGACGACATCACCGATGTGGTGCTCAGCCACCACCACCCCGACAACACCATGAACGCGGGCCTCTTCGGCCGGGCCCGGGTGCACGACCACAAGGTCGAGTACCTGGGCGACCACTGGACCAACCGGGACGCCGAGGGCTACGAACTCACCCCGTCGCTGCGGCTGATCCGCACCCCGGGCCACAGCCCCGAGGACATCACCCTGCTGGCGGGCACGGACTCGGGCGTGGTGGCCTTCGCCGGCGACCTGTGGTGGCACGCCGACGGCCCGGCGGACGACCCGGTGGCCCCGGACCGCGAGGTGCTGCGCGCCTCCCGGCTGCGGGTGCTGGCCGCGGCGGACCTGATCGTGCCCGGCCACGGCGGGCCCTTCGTGGCGGACGACACCACCCCGCGGTAGCGGTCCGGCCGGCCCGGTCGGGCGCCGCCCGGCGGAGTCCACCGGGACCCGGAACCGCCAGGACACGAGGACGCGTCCTCGCCCGTACGAACTGCGCCGATCCCGGGGGGACCGTCCGCACTCGCACGAGTGCGCATCACCACGACGGGCGGGCCGAGTCGTGGGGCCGGTGGTGCCGCGCCGCGCGACCGGGCCGCCCCGCCGCCCACGCCCGCCGGCGTCGAACCCGCACGCGGCACAACGGCGAGCCGAACGCCGCGGAACGGGGAGCCGATCGCCGACGAAGGAAACCTCCGGCGCTTCGGCGGGCGTCATGGACCGGTCGGTGATGTCGGCGCGCTCCCCGCGCGGGAATGCGGGACGCGCGACCGGTTCGCGCGTGCGGACCAACCGGGTTCGGCGCAATCCCGGCCGGTCCGACCCGAGGGCGCCCACGGGGGTCTCCAGCCCGCCTTCCTCGGCACGGTCGCCCAGGTGGGCGCCCTGCTCGGCGGCGCTCCGGAGGTCCGTCGGCGCGGGTCCGGTTCCGCCGGCCCCGACCGCGGAATCCGCTGGGCAGAGGCGGTCGGCCGACGAGTCGCGGGGCCGCTCGGAGCCGGTCCGGAATTCCCCGGTCGGCGCCGACCGGACCCCGCGCCCGGGCGGCCCGTGACGATGGATCACCGGCGCCGTCGGGCACGTCTCGGAGCGGACGGATGCGCGGCGTTCCGACCGATACCGATTCCCCGCGACCAGGGAATTCGGCCCACGCCGGATATCGCCCGTTCCGGCGAACACCGGAAATTCCACGGACATGCTTCGCGCCGTTTCACCCAGGGCATTTGACGGATTCTCGGCCGAGGCCGAGGACATTCCGTCCGGCTCCGTTCCGGATCGAATCACCGTCGGGCCGGTCCGCTGATACCTGTCCCGCGGTATCGGCCGGGGCAGCGCGGACCGACCGGTCCGCGCCGGCCCGGTGTCCGGCCGGCGGGGCGGATGCCGGGGGCGGACACGCGGGCCGTCAAGCGACCGCGTGGGCGGGTCTCCGCCACCGCCGGGAGCGAGCGCGCCGGCCGGCGCCGGTCGCGCCGCCCGGGACGGGGGGCTTGAGTCCAATGTCGGTATTGTCCGCGAACCGACGCCTGCGACAAGCGATTTGAGTGACCGCCAGCTCTGCGCCGCGGTCACTTTCGGCAGGTCGCGACCACCCCGCCGGGGGCCGCCGAACAGTCCCTCGATGGTCTACGCCAATCCTTGACAGCGCTCACGTGGGTGCCACAGGATGATCGCCAGCCGCCGCTTACCCAGGGCGCGGAACAGGTGATTCAACCACTTCACACAGGCCGTTCACGGGGGACGGGCTGTCGACGCCCGCAATGGCGCGGGCGGCACAGTCATGTCGAAGTCTGTACACAGTTCCCTGTAGCCGCCGCATGCCATCTGCCGAACTGGCCGGGGGGCTTTCGCCTGCCCTCTCGCAGGCCCGGTCGGCCGTGCCACCAGACGAGATGAGGTTTCGTCAGACGTGCAAGGCAATGCAGACACATCAGCCGTACCCGCCGTACGAGCAGTACCCCTCGCCCGTAGACCCGAGCACGCGCCGCCGGACTTCGAAGCCGACATGTGGGCCCGGATGGCCCTGCCCGCGGCACCGTCCGAGTCGCCCGCCGAGCCGGCCGCGGCTCCGGGCCTCAGACTCGCGCTGTCCCTGCTGGAGGAAGGCGCGCTGACCAGCCGGGCCGACCGTTCCCGCAGGTCGCACGGGGCTCGGGCGGTCCCGTCCGCCGGGGCCGTGTACCCCTACGAGTTCGCCGTCCTCACCATGGAGAACGGCGCGCCGGCCGCCTTCCGGGTCGACGCCGACCGCCGTACCTGCACCCGGCTGGCCACCGGGGACGTCGCCGGAGCACTGCACGCCTCGACGCTGGCGATCCCCGGGGACGGCGGCGCGGTCATCGTCACCCTCACCCGGCCCTGGTTGTCGATGCGCAAGTACGGCGACCGCGGCTACCTGTACACCCAGCTCGACGCCGGGCACGCCGCCGGGAACCTGCTGCTGGCCACCACCGGCCGGGGCGCGCCGGGGACGCTGCGGCTGCGCTTCCCCCGCTTACCCCTCTCGGACCTGCTGGAGGCGGGCGAGAACTGCCGGGAGGTGCACTCCGCCCTCCTGGTGCCGGCGGCCGAGGCCGACGACGCCTGGACCCGCTGGACGGTGCACGACGGCGCCGCCCGGGACGGACACGCGCCCACCTGGCGGTCCTGGCTGGAGCAGACCTGCTGGGACTCCCTCTCCGCGCGGGCGGAGCACCCCGGGACGGACGGCGCACCCGACGCCCTCGCCCCCCTCGCGGACCTGCCCGACCGCGGGCGGCCGGGCGGTGGCCGGCCCGGTCTGGGCGATCCGTCCGAGTGGCCGAAGCTGCTCGCCACGCGGGCCTCCAGCAAGGCGTTCGTTCCCGGCACCGTCCCCGCGGCCGACGTCTGGCAGGCCGTCTCGGCCCTCTCCACGCCAGTGCGGACGGACCTGCCGGCCGCCTCGCCGATGGGCGCCACCCTGGTCCTGCGGTCGGCCGAGGAACCGGGGCAGAACGCCGTGCACCCGTTGACCGGCGAGGGCGCGCCGCGCACCGGCCGGCTGCCCTCCGCCGACGAGGTGGTGCGCGCCTGCATGCAGCAGCGCACCCTCGCCGGCGCCGCCGCCGTGGTGCTGCTCCACGCACCGCGCACCGCGCTCACCGACAGCGCCGGCGACTCGGCCGCCGGCGCCGAGGACCTCCGCGAACTGGCCTTCCGCTGCGGCGCCCTGGGGCAGCTGCTCTATCTGGGGGCGAACCGCGCCGGGATCGGCGTGACCGGCGTCGGCGGGTTCGACGCGGCGCTCTGGCACACCCTGGCCGGGCTGCCGGAGAGCGACGAGATCCTCTACGTCCTGATGCTCGGCCGCCCGGACGACTCCGGCGTCAAGCTCGACCGGCTCGCCACCGCCCATGCCCAGAACGAGCGGTGAGGCCACGATGAACGCCGTCCTTCCCCACGCCTTCACGGACGCCCTCGCCCGCCACGGCGACCGCGTGGCGGTCACCGACCCCGACGCTTCGCTCAGCTACGCCGAACTCGCCGACCGGGCCCGGGCCGCCGCCGCCCGCCTCGCCCCGTACGGCGTGGCCGGCGACCGGCTGCGGATCGGCCTGTACGCCACCAACTCCACCGACTACGTGGTGGGTTACCTGGCGGCACTGTTCGCCGGCGCGGTCCCCTTCCTGGCCGACTCGGCCTTCGGACCGTTCGAACTGTCCCGGATCGCCGAGGACTGCGGGCTGGACCTGCTGATCCACGCGCCGGACGCCGACGTCGAGCAGGTCACCGCGGAAGTCCTCACGGCGGGAGGCGAGTTCGGCGCCCTCACGGTCAGCCGGGTGCGCCGCTCCGCCACCCCTCCCCCGCCGCTGCTGCCCGGCACCGAGGTGTGCCGCTTCACCTCCGGCTCCACCGGCCGGCCCAACTGCATCGAGTTCTCCGGCACGGCCGTGCTCGCGGCGGCCCGCAACTGGGCCGAGGGCACCGCCCTCTCGGCCCAGGACCGGATCGCCTGCCTGGCCGCGCTCTCCAACGGCCTGGCCTTCAACACCTCGCTGCTGGCGGCCTTCCTGCCCGGTGCCTCGCTGCACCTGTCACGCGGCCTGCCGACCGCCTCCCGGATCGTGCGGCTGCTGGAGAGCACCGGCGCCACCCGCCTGGTGGCGTTCCCCGCGCTGTACGAGTCGATCGTGCGGCGCTCCTCGACCGGGGGCTTCACGGGCGTCCGGGCCGCGATCTCCTCCGGCGCCCCGCTGCGCGACAGCGTCCGCGAGGAGTTCACCCGGCTCACCGGCGTACCGGTCCACAACTACTACGGCGTGGCCGAGGCCGGGCCCCTGACCTACGCGGTCGACGGGGACGGCACCGGGCTCGGCACCGCGCTGCCCGGCGTGGACCTGATCGCCGACGAGCAGGGCGTCCGGGTCCGGAGCGAGTCCATGGGCTCGCGCTACCTCAACGCGCCCGGCGTCTTCGAGGAGCGGATCGACGCCGAGGGCCGCTACCGCACCGGCGACCAGGGCCACCTGGTCGACGGCGTGCTCCACCTGACCGGGCGCACCGGGCGGCTGGTCAACGTCGGCGGGCGCAAGATCGACCCGATCGAGGTCACCGAGGTGCTGCGCGAGGCCGCCGGGGTGCTGGACGCGGTCGCCTTCGAGGCCGAGAGCCGGCACGGCGAGCCGATCCTGGCCGCCGTCGTCGCCGTCGGGCCCGGTCCGACCGCGCAGTCCCTGCGCAGCCACTGCTCGGCGGTGCTGCCCTCCTTCAAGGTGCCCTCGGTCCTCCACCTGGTGGACCGGATCCCGGTGAACTCGATCGGCAAGCCGTCCGTCGAGCGCCTGCGGCGGCTGCTCACCGACGCCCAGAGCAACTGACCCCCTCCCCCAGCCCAGGAGAACCCCATGGACAACAGCTCCCTCCACACCAAGATCCTCGACCTCGCGGTCGCGGCCGGCGACGGCAGCTTCACGGCCCGCGAGCTCGCCGAGGCCGGCTACTCGCTGCGCGCGGTCAGCTTCTCCTCGCTCTCCTACATGCGCCTGATCGACAGCATCGAGAACGACCTCGGCGTCTACCTGGACCCGGAGGTCGACGCCGAGCACTACGAGACCATAGACAGCGTCGCGGCGCTGGTGGTCGCCAGCGGTGTCGGCGCCGATGCCTGAGGCACCCGCGACCGGCGGCCCCACCCTGGGCGTCGTCGGTCGCGGGCGGCTCGGCGCGGCGCTGCTGGCGGCCTGCCGGGCGGACGGCACGCGGGTGTCGCTGACCGCCTCCCGCAGCGGCGGCTGGCAGGTCGACGCCGTGCCCGACGTCCTCGTCGACGCCAGCGCGCCCGACGCGCACCCGGACGTGCTCGAGTACTGCGCGGCGCACCGGGTGCCGCTCGTCGCCTGCGTCTCCAACCTGACGGACGCCCAGTGGACGTCCCTGGCGGAGCTGGCGACGGTGGTCCCGGTGGTCCGGGCCACCAACCTCTCCTTCGCCCACTACCTCCAGCTGCGCATCGCCGAGTTCACCGCGGCCCTCACCCGGGGTCCGCTCGGCGCGGCCACCACCACCGTCCGGGAGCGGCACCCGATCGGCAAGGCGCACCGGCCGAGCGCCACCGCCGTGGTCCTGGCCCGGGCCTGGGCCGGCGCGAGCGGCCGGGAGGTGGCCGACATCGCCGACGAGCGCGCCGGACTCCCCGTCAGCGAACACGAGTTGACCCACACCTGGGACGGCGAGTCGCTGCACGTACGGCACCACGTCGGCAGCTGGGCGGTGCCGGCCAGGGGTGCGCTGACGGCCGCCGACTGGGCCCGCACCGCGCCTCCCGGCCTGGTCACCATGCGGACCGTCTACGACGACCTGACAGCAAGGAGCACGCCATGACCACCGCAGAGGGGCGGCCGCTGAGCCCCGCCGAACGCCGGCTCGTCCTCCAGGTCGCGGTCGGCGCGCGGATGCTCTCCCTCGACGGGCACGACGACTTCAACCAGGGCCAGATCTCGGCCCGGATCCCCGGCCGGGACGAGTTCTTCATCAAGGGCGCCCTGGTCGGCTTCGACGAGGCCGCCCCGGCCGACGTGGTCCGCTGCCCGGTGGACCACACGCTGCCCGCCCCGCCGCTGGCGCCCCCGGAGCTGCCGCTCCACCAGGCGATCTACCGGGCGCGCCCGGACGTCAACGGCATCGTGCACAGCCACGCGCCGTACACCCTGCTGTTCGGGGCCACCGACCTGCCGATGCGCCCGATCTCGCACGACGGCGCGTACTTCCGGGACCGGATCGGGCTGTTCACCGAGACCAGCAACACCGTCCTGGACATCGAGACCGGTGACCACATCGCCAAGGACCTCGACGACCACCCGGCCGTCCTGCTCCGGAACCACGGCGGCGTGATCGTCGGCAAGAGCGTGCGGCACGCCGCCGTCTTCGCCCAGGTGCTGGAGCGCGCCTGCCGGCTCCAGCTGACCGCCGAGGGCACCGGCGTCCCGTACACCTGGTCCACCGAGCAGGACGTGGCCGCCAAGCAGGACTTCATCTACGCCGACCTCTCCGTCCGCTCGTACTGGGACTACGCCGTCCGCCGGGTCGGCCGGCACTGGCCCGAGACCGCCGACTGGGCCCGCGGCTGACCCGCGGGCCCGCCACGGGCCGCCCCTCGGGGCGGCCGGAGATCCCCCCACCACCCCCGCAGACACGCACAGAGCCGGAGCGCCATGCCGACCTTGACCACCACCACCGACCCGCCGCGCCACGACCGCGCCCGGGTGCAGCGACGGACCGTCCGGACGCTCGTCGTCGCCGAGGTGATCAGCGGCAGCGGCATCGCCACGGGCTTCGCCGTCACCAGCCTGCTGGCCGAGGACCTCGGCGGGAGCGCCACCCTCGCCGGCCTGTCGCAGACCGCGGCGACGCTCGGCGGCGCGGCCGCGGTGGGGGCGATCGCGGCGATCACCCACGTCCGGGGGCGCCGGCCCGGGCTGGCCACCGGCTACCTGGCCGCCACGGTGGGCGCGGTGGCCTGCGTGGTGGCCGCCGTGGTGCACAGCTTCCCGCTGTTCCTGGTCGGCATGGTGCTCTACGGCGCCGCCGGGGCGACCGGCCTGCAGGCCCGCTTCGCCGCCGCCGACCTGGCCGAACCGCAGCACCGGGGCCGGGCGATGTCGCTCGTGCTCACCACCACCGTGGTCGGCGCCGTGATCGGCCCCAACCTCACCGGGCCCGGCGCGGCGATCGCCGAACACCTGGGCCTGCCGCCGCTCTCCGGCACCTACCTGTTCGCGGTCGTCGGCTTCGCGATCGCGTTCACCGCGATCGCCGTCCTGCTGCGCCCCGACCCGCTGCTGCTGGCCCGCGGGCAGGACGAGGCCGGGGAGCGGGAGAAGCCGCCGCCGCTGCGCACCATGCTGAAGGCGCTGCGCGGCAACCGGCCGGCCGTGCTGGCGATCCTCAGCATCGTCGCCGGACACCTGGTGATGATCGCCGTGATGTCGATGACCGGCATCCACATGCACCACGCCGGTACCGGCCTGGGCGTGATCGGCATGGTGCTCAGCGGCCACCTCGCCGGGATGTACGGCTTCTCCACCCTGTTCGGCTGGGCCGTGGACCGCTTCCGGAGCACCCCGGTGCTCTACGGGGGCACCGCCGCGATGCTGCTGTCGCTGTGGCTCTGCGGCACCGCCGACGGCGACGACGTCGTCCAGCTCTCCATCGCGCTGGCGCTGCTGGGGCTCTCCTGGTCGGCGGTGCTGGTGGCGGCCTCGGTCCTGCTCTCCGAGACCGTGCCGGTCGCCGAACTCCCGGCCGCCCAGGGGTTCTCCGACATGGCGATGAACCTGGCCGCGGCCGCGGGCGCCGCACTGTCCGGCGTCGTCCTGGAACGCCTCGGCTTCGCCACCCTGAGCGCGCTGTCCGCGATCGTCCTGCTGCTGCCCCTGCTCGCCCACCCCGCGCTGCACCCGAAGTCCGACCGATCCGCCTGACTCCCCGGCCGCCCCGGGCCTCTCCCTGCGAACGGACCGCCACACCATGACGATCCCCACCACCGTCCACGTCACCCGGCCGGAACCCAACACCTCCACCGAGGTCCGCCCCGCCACCCGGGGCGCGGCCGTCCCGGCCACCCACACCCAGCGGGAGCGCCTGCTCTGGGGCCGGCACGTGCACCAGGTGAACAACAACATCGCGCTCGGCCTGCGCTTCGACGGGCCGCTCGACGTCGCCCTGCTGGAGCGCAGTCTGAACCTGCTGGCCGAGCGCCACGAGACCCTGCGCACCGTCTTCCCCGAGGTGGACGAGGCGGCCGGGGAGGAGCACGTGATGCTGCTGCTCCCGCCGCAGCCGCGCGCCCTACCCGTCCTGGAGGCGCCCGACGAGCCGGCGCGGACCCGCCTGCCGCGGGTGCTGACCCTGCTCGCCGAGCATGCCAACCAGCCCTTCGACCTGGCCGCCGGACCGCTGTTCCGCCCCGTGCTCGGCCGGGTGAGCGAGAGCCTGCACGTGCTCTCGATGACCACCGACCACATCGTCTTCGACGCCTGGTCGGCCCGGATCATGATCAACGACCTGCTGACCATCTACGCCACCGAGCAGGGCGACGCCGTCCCCGCGCTCCCCGAACTCGCCGTCCAGTTCCCCGACTTCGCGCTCTGGCAGCACGGCCACCTGAACGGCGTCCAGCTGGAGCGCCAGCTCGGCTACTGGCGCAAGCAGCTCGACGGCATCACCCCGATCCCCGCCTCCGGCCTGGCCGACCCGCAGGCGCCGACCGGCGCCGAGCCGGGCGTGACCAAACTGCTCGAACCGATCGGACCGGAACTGAGCGCCACCGTCGAGGAGTTCGCCGTCCAGGAGCGGGTGACCTCGGCCGTGGTGGTCTCCGCGGCGCTCAAGGCGGCCATGTGGCGGCTGCGCCTGGAGACGGTGGGCGAGGACGCCGCCGGCGACGTGGCGACCTTCGGTTCGCTCGCCAACCGGACCCGGCCGGAGACCGACGCGATGGTCGGCTACGTGGCCACCCCGGCCACCTTCCGCACCCGCTTCACCGGCGCGACGCCGTTCGGCGAACTCGTCCGTCTGGAGGCGCAGACGCTGTTCAACGCGATGCGCCACCAGCGGATCCCGTTCTCGCTGATCAGCCGGGAACTCGCCCCCGAGCAGTACGGCATCCGCTTCCGCGAGCCCGGCAGCGTGCCGGTCTACCTCAACTTCGACATGGACATGGTGGAGGACGAGCGCGAGCCGCTGCTCCAGCCCACCGGCCTCGGCGTGCAGCCGATCGGCATCCCGATGCCCGAAGTCCCGCGCGGCGGCCTGCGGGTCATCGGCTACCAGCGCAAGGACGGCATCGCGCTCGAACTCCGCTACCGCCACGACCTCTACGGCCGCGACTGGTCCACGCGCTTCGTCCGCCTGATCCACGCGTTCCTGCAGCACGGCGTGGACGCGCCCGGCACCCCGATCGAGGAGCTCCCCGCATGACCGCCACCCCCGACCTGCCCCGACTGATCGCCGTCGACCTCGACGGCACCCTGCTGCGCCCCGACTACTCGGTCGCCCCGCGGACCCGCCGGGCCGTCGCCCTGGCCCACGAGCAGGGCATCGAGACGGTCTTCGTGACCGTCCGCCACGCCGCCGCCATCGAGTACATCGTCGAGGCCCTGGACCTGACCGGCGAGGCGATCTGCTGCGGCGGCGCCGCACTCTGGCAGGTGCCGTCGATGGAGCTGACCGAGGCGTCCACGATCGACGCCGCGACCGCGCGCGAGACGGCCGCCCGGCTGAAGCGGGCGCTGCCGGACGCCAGGATCGGCTGGATGCTGGCGGACCGCCGGGTCGGCTACGCGCCCGACTACCCCGAGCCGCTGCTGATCGGCGAGTCCTACCGCTCCGACCCGGAGACCATCGACGTCCCGGTGCTCAAGCTCTTCGCCGTCACACCCCGGCTGCGCGAGATCGACACGGCGGAGGTCGAGGAGATCCTCGGCGGGCTGGTCACCGTCTCCCACCACCACAGCGGTGTGGTCGACCTGGTCGCCCACGGGGTGAGCAAGATCGCCGCGCTGGAGAAGCTCTGCGCCGGACGCGGCATCGCCCCCTCGGAGGTGATCGCCTTCGGCGACGCCCGGACCGACCTGGACATGATCCGCTGGGCCGGCCGCGGGGTGTTCATGGCGAACGCCGACCCCGCCCTGCACGCCGAGGCCGACCTGATCGCGCCCTCCAACGAGGAGGACGGCGTCGCCGTCGTCCTGGAGAACCTGCTGCGGTCGCAGCACCCGACGCTCACCGAGGTGGCCCGATGAAGGTCCAGCGCATCCTGCCCACCGAGGAGGCCGCCGACCTGCTCGACCTGGTCCGGGACCTCACCGCCAACGAACTCGCCCCGAGGGTCGCCGAGTTCGAGGCCAACCACGAGTTCCCCCGGGAGGTCGTGCGGACCCTCGGCAAGGCCGGACTGCTGAGCCTGCCCTACCCCGAGGAGTACGGCGGCGGCGGGCAGCCGTACGAGGTCTACCTCCAGGCGCTGGAGGAGGTCGCCTACCACTGGCTCGCCGTGGCCGAGTCGGTCAACGTGCACAACCTCGCCTGCTTCGGCACCGCCACCTACGGCACCCGGGCCCAGCGCGAGGAACTGCTGCCCGCCATGCTCGGCGGCGAACTCCTCGGCGCCTACTGCCTGTCCGAGCCGGAGGCCGGTTCGGACGCGGCCTCGCTCACCACCAAGGCGGTCAAGGAGGACGGCGGGTACCGGATCTCCGGGACCAAGTCCTGGGTCACCCACGCCGGTTACGCGGACTTCTACAACGTGTTCAGCCGGACCGGCGGGCCGGGCGCCCGCGGCCTCTCCTGCCTGGTGGTGCCCGGCGGCACACCCGGCATGGTGGTGCACGAGCGGGAGAAGAAGCTCGGCGTCTGGTCCTCCCCCACCGCCCAGATCGGCTTCGACTCCGTCCAGGTCCCCGCGGACCGGCTGATCGGCCGCGAGGGCAAGGGCTTCCTGATCGCGATGGGCGCGCTGGACTGCGGCCGGCTCGGCATCGCCGCCTGCGCGGTCGGCCTCGCCCAGGCCGCCGTCGACTACGCGGTGCGGTACGCCAAGGAGCGCCGGCAGTTCGGCGAGCGGATCATCTCCTTCCAGGGCATCGGCTTCATGCTGGCCGACATGGCCACCCAGGTCGCCGCCGCGCGGGCGCTCACCCTGGCGGCCGCCCGCCTCAAGGACGCCGGCCTGCCCTACTCGCTGGAGGCGGCCAAGGCGAAGCTCTTCGCCACCGACATGGCGATGAAGGTGACCACCGACGCCGTCCAGGTGCTCGGCGGCGCGGGCTACGTGGCCGACCACCCGGTGGAGCGCTGGATGCGTGAGGCCAAGCTGCTGCAGATCGTCGAGGGGACCAACCAGATCCAGCGGCTGGTCATCGCCCAGGGCCTGGCCTGACGCCGCGGTGCGGTGCGCCCGGCCGGACCGGTCGGGCGCACCGCACCGTCACGCTCTCCCGTGCGGGCCCGGACTCCCGACAGCGCCGCGGGACGGGCGCTCCGGCGTCGACCGGGGCTACGCGCCGGGGTGCGCCGGCAGGGCGAGCCAGCGCGACCAGGAGATCTCGCGGCCGACGAAGCGCGGCCGCCCGAACGGCCAGTCGGCGGCGATCCACTCCGGTACCAGCGCGTCCAGCGCCCGCTCGACCCCGCTGCCCACCAGCTCGTCCACCACCCACCAGGAGATCTCGGCGTCCGCGCCGGCCCGCTCCGGCGGGTCGACGTAGACGCAGCCCAGCAGGGCCGTCTCCGCCGTGTCGAACAGCGCGTAGTTGAATGACTGGTGTGCGGCGATCTCCTTCTCGTGCCGCAACAGGTCGGCCTGGTCGGCCTCGTAGGTCATGGTGGCCGCGGGCCAGCCCCAGGCCGGGCCGAAGAGGGTCCACAGCCGCTCGCGCGAGCCCATCACCGCCGGATAGTCCAGCGGGGCGTCCGCCTCCCGGATCGGCCGCAGATGGTGACCGCCACCCGGCAGCGGCACCAGGACGGGGTGGACGAAGTCGTCGGGAAGCCAGTTCATGGCGCCCGACCGTAGCACCGCGCGGGCGTCCGGGCTCCTGGATTTCCCCCGCACCCCCGCCCGGTGGTCACCGCCGGGTCCAGGCCCGGCACGCCATCTCGTGCCAGGTCGTGCGCACGGCCGCGCCGCCCAGCGTGAGGTGCTGACTGGACCAGGTCCGACAGCACCCGCCCGTCACGCGCGGCCGGGCCGGTGCCGCCGGCCTCGCCACGCGGACCGGGGCGGCCGGGGCGGCCGGGGCGGCCGGGGAGGCCGGGGAGGCCGGACGGCGCCGGCGTAGTGGACCACTGGTCGAAGGTGTCGTCATGCCGCAGGCTCTGCCCGCGTCGCCGGGGCACCGAACCCCACCGCCACTCGAACGGCCCAGCCCAAACCGCCCCCAGGCGTACGCTGCGCCGCACCGGACAGCCGGAGGCCGGGCGGGCGTGCCCGCCCGGGGGCGCCCGGCGTCGACGGCCGGGGACCGACGGATAATGGCCTGGCCGCAGGCCGCCCGCGCCGGTGGCCGTGACCGACGGAGAGGCGGAGAACGGATGACCCTGGACGAGGGCCGACGCGTGAGGTTGGCCGAGGACCTGGCGATCGGTGAGGCGGTCGCCGGGGAACCCGGGGCCGTCGTCGGGTTCCTCTCGCTGGGGGCCGGGGCGGAGGGCACCGTCGAGCGGGTGGACGGGGAGCTCCCGGAGAGCACGGAGGTCCGCGAGTACCAGCGGCTCAAGGCACTGTTCGAGGACTACGGGCACACCATGCCGGCGGCGAGCCGGGAGCGGCTGGAGGCGGAGATCGCCGCGCTGGAGCCGGCGTGGGCCGCGTACCGGGAGCGGGGGCGGCGGGTGACGGTCCGGGTCCGGCTGGACAGCGGCTTCGTCCTCGACGGGCTGCACCAGGACGTCCTCACCCCGCTGTGACGCAGGGCGTCCCGGTGCGACGGCGGCGGCCGGGGCCCCGCGGCGGGCGGAGAAGCCCGGTCACGGGACGGCCGGTGGCACCGTGCCCCGTCCGGTCGGGCGGGCGGCCTCCCGGGGGCAGCGGAGGAGCCGGGGCCGGCTCCGGCCCGCGCCACCCGTACGCTGGTGGCCGGTCCCCTCGCGTCGACG
Organism: Kitasatospora sp. NPDC059973; assembly: GCF_042737525.1. Taxonomy (NCBI): domain Bacteria; kingdom Bacillati; phylum Actinomycetota; class Actinomycetes; order Kitasatosporales; family Streptomycetaceae; genus Kitasatospora; species Kitasatospora sp. NPDC059973. The sequence goes on from NZ_JBHWUI010000111.1 coordinate 16,839, forward strand.
AGCGCGAGGGGGCCGACCATCCTCGCGGGCCGTCCACGGCCGGGGGCCGCCGGGGCGGGGCGGGTGGAGCGGGGTCGGGGCGCGGCGGGTGGAGCCGGGGCGGCATACGATCGGCGGGTGTCGGAACGCAACGATCCCTCGTCATCGGCTCTGTCGGCCTCGGTGGCCGCAGCGGCCTCGTCCGTGTCGTCCTCGCCCTCGTGGTCCCGGTGGTCCGAGGACTCCACCCTCTCGATCGGCTCGGTGGCCTCGGTGCTGTCGATCGGTTCGGTCGGCTCGGTGCTCTCGGTGGGGTCGGTCGGCAGCGTGCTGTCGATCGGCTCCGCCGGTTCGGCCCTGTCCGTACTGTCCGCCGGGTCGTGGCTCTCCCTCGGGTCACTGCTGTCCGCCAACTCGCGCTGGTCGGTGCTGTCCTGGCGCTCCCGCCACGGGCTGATGGCCGCCGGTGCGGTGGCCGTCGCCGCGGGCGCCGCGCTCGTCGGCGGTCCGCGGCCGCGGCGCGCCCGGTAGTGGCCGGCCCGCGCCCGACGCGCGCTTCGCTGCGGCGGCTGATCCGGAACCCGGCGTTCTGGTTCGTGGCCGTGCTCGCCGTGATGTGGCCGGTCCTGCGGCTGCTGCCGCCCGAGCAGGTGCTGGCACTGCGGGAGTGGGCGTCGACCAACCTCGACAACCTGCGCCTCTGGCCGTCGGGGCACCCGGTCGAAGCCCTGACGGTGTCCGTGTTCGTACCGCAGAGCACCCTCTGGGTGTGGCCGGTCTTCGCGCTGTCCGTGTTCGCCGTGGTGTCGGCGCTCGGCGCCCGCCGCGCGGTGGCGGGACTGGCCCTGGCCCACCTGACCGCGACCGGGCTGACGGAGGCGCTGGTGTGGTGGCGCATCGAGCACGGCGAACTGCCCGCCGCCGAGGCGCACGTGCTGGACACCGGCCCGTCCTACGTGGTGGTCGCCGCGCTGGCGGTGGCGATCGTAGTGGCCCGTCCGGCGTGGTCGCGGGCGGTGTGGCTGGTGATGCTGGCGGTGGCCGCACCGGACCTGCTGTCCGGGCTCGGGGACGGCGAGGTGTCCGCGGTGGGCCATGTGCTCGCCTTCGCCGCCGGCCTGGCCATCGCGGTCGCCCACCGGCTCGGCCTGCCACCGGTGGCCCGCCGGGCCCGTCCGGGCACGGCGCCGGCGCCGTCCGGAGGCCCTCGCCGCTGAAGCCCTCACCGCTGAGGGCGCCGCCGCACCGGGTGGCGGCCCCTCGACGGGCCGGCCGCCGCAGGTCGTCCCACGCGCGGGGGCGCCGGGCCGGGGACACCGAGAGCCCCGGTGAGCGGCGCCCCCGGTCAGACGGCTTCGAGCTTCCATTCCTGGCTGTTCGTGTCACCGGCGGGCAGCTGCACGACCCGGGCGCCGTCGGCGGTGGAGCCGCCGGCCACGTCCGCGCAGAGGCCGCTGGAGACGTCCGCCGGCAGCGCGAGTTCGCCGCCCGGGCCGACGGCGTGGTGGAGCTGGACGCCGGCCACCACCCGTTCCTGTCCCGACCGGCCGCCGTCCGCGACCTCGTGCTGGGTCTGTGACGGTTCCCGGCGCCCGGCGCCACCGTGCGCACGGTTCGCCGGGCAGCGACCGGCACGGTTCGCCGGGCCGGCCCGTGGTCCGTGAGCGGGGCGGCGGGCGGGGACGCGGCGTAGGAGTACTGCCGGGCGGTGCCTGCGGGGCGGGATCGTCTGCCGTCAGAACGCGGTGCGGTCGGCGCTGCGGGGGTCGTCGGCCGCCGTGTGACCGTCGTAGAGGCCGGTGCGGGCGAGGCGGCGCCAGGGGCGGACGAGGTGCAGGGCGGTGTGGATGTCGGGCTCGGTGCTGTCGAGGTCGAGGTCGGCGATGGCGAGGCCGGGCCGGCCGTCGCCGGGGCAGCGCGCGAGCCAGCGGCCGCCCGGGGCGACCAGGCCGGCGGGGACGGTGGCGCTGTACTGGGCGGGCAGGGCGTAGCCGAGCCAGTAGGAGTGGAGGTTTGCGTAGGCCTGGGCGAGGGTGGTGCGGGCGGCGTCGTCGACCATGACGGAGAGCAGGACGCAGTCGACGTCCAGGGCCTCGTACTCGGCGAACAGGGCGGGGAAGTTCGCCTCGACGCACAGGGCGGTTCCGAAGCGGATGCCGTCCACGTCGAAGACGAGCGGGTCGGTGCCCGGGGTGTAGAGGTAGGAGAGCTCGGTGTGCGAGAGGAAACGCTTGTCGTAACGGGCGCTGAGGCGGCCCTGGTCCGAGACCACGTAGAGGCTGTTGTGCGGGCGGGCGGGGGCGGTGAGGGGGTGGATCGAGCCGAACACCGTCCACAGGGCCAGCTCCCCCGCGAGCGCGGCTACCGCCTCCGCCTCCTCGCGCAGGACGTCCCAGGCGGCCCCCTCCCAGTTCGCCGGGCCGAGGCCTCCCTCCGGGCGGCCGGCGACCACGTGCTTGTCCGGGTAGACGAGCGCGCCCTCCGGGAACTGCACCAACCGGACGCCCGCACCCGCCGCCTGACGCATCAGCGCCCGCATCTGCCGCCCGGCGCCCCGGATCGCCTCCCCGTCCCGCGGGTCCTCCGGGACCGTGCTCTGCGCCACCGCCAACCGCAATGTCCTCGCCATCGGGCGACGATACAACGCCACGCTCGCCGGTCCTGGGGAACGGCCGCGGGCGGCCGCCGATGACCGGATCCCGCACGAGCGGATCAGGCCATCGACCGGCCTCCGTCCCGCACCTCGGATCATGCGGACGAGCCGCGGCCCCGCCCTCCGGGTGCCGCGGCTCGCCGTTCCGGACCGGGGAGGTCAGCGGGCGAACTTCTGCCGGGCGGCCGGGGTCACCGGGGTGAAGAAGTTCACCAGGTTGCCGTCCGGGTCGCGGAGGAGCAGCGAGCGGTTGCCCCAGGGCATGGTGGTGGGCTCGTTGACGAAGTCCTCCACGACGCCGGTCAGGTCGCGGTGCACGCGGTCGACGTCGTCGACGAGGAACTCGATGACGACGCTGCGGTTCGCGCCCGGCTCGGCCGAGCCGGGCGCGAAGAGCGGGACGGTGCGGGTGCTGCCGATGGCGAGCGTGGCCGTGGCGGTGGTGAGTTCGGCGAAGTCTTCGTTGGCCCACTGCGCCGTCACGCCGGTGGCGCGCTCGTAGAAGCCGACCAGTCGTGCGACGTCGGCCGTGATGACGCGGATCGAGACGAGGTTCACGGGTGATTCTCCTGGGGTACGTCGTGCTGTCGACCACACGTTATGGCCGATACCGGACAGAATCGGCCCGGTATCGGCGGGAGGATTCCGGGCAGGCCGCGACCGGTCACCGGCCGCTCGAACCCCATCGGCGGAGGGAACGGCCCGGGCCCTCGGTACGGGCGGCAACCCGCTTGCCAGCGGCCGGAGTTACGGCCTTCCCGAGGCGTAGCGGACCGGTGACGTACCGACCGTGGCCGTGAAATCGCGGGTGAGGTGGGCCTGATCGGCGTAGCCGAGGTCGGCGGCGAGCGCCGCCCAGTCGATGACGGTAGCGCGGTCGGCTCGCTCGGCGGCCTCGTGCAGGCGGGCCCGGCGCAGCACCCACTTCGGGGTGGCCCCGACGTACTCGGCGAACAGCCGCTGCAGGCGGCGCACGGTGATGCCGAACTCCTCGGCCAGTTGGTCGACCCGGCGCAGGTCGGTGGTGCCGGCGATCCGCTCGACCATCGCGGCGACCTGCTCGGCCACCGGGTCGGGCGCGGGCGACCGGGCGAGCAGGAAGGAGTCCACCCGGGCGGCGAGGGCGTCGAGGCACCCCGCACCGCGGAGCACCTCGTCGTTGAGCCGGTCCGCCCCGGGGCCGAAGACCTCGGCGGCCGGGACGATCCGGTCGGCCAGGTCGGCCACCGGGCGGTCGGTGAACGGGCGGAAGCCGCCGGGGCGGAACTTGGCTCCGAGCACGTGGCCGGTCCCCTCCAGCCTGCGGACGAAGAGGGACTTGGCGACCCCGTGGACGCGGGCCGCCGGCGCCTCCAGGACGAGGTGGACGCTGGGGTGGACGAGCACCTTCTGCTCGTGGGCGGGCAGGCCGTCCCGGTTCCAGCGCACCAGCCAGTAGAACTCGACGAAACGCGCCAGCTCCGGGGCGGGCTCGTACCGGGTCAGGCTGATCGCGGCCGCGGCCCGGTCGGGATGGAGCACTCCGCGTCCGAGGTCCGGGAAGGTCATGCCGCCAGGCTAGCCGTCGCGTTTGTTCTAGACGGCGCCCGGCCCCCGGGGCGAGGATCGACACATGAACGGTCACGCACTCCACCCCCTCATGTCCCGCGCCGCAGCGGAGGCCGCGCGCATCGCCCGCGGTGTCCGACCGGAGCACCTGGACGGGCCGACGCCCTGCACCGCGTTCGACACCAGGACCCTGGTCAACCACTGGGTGCTGTACACCTCCCACGGCCTCGAACGCCGGGCACGCCGGGAGCCGCTGCCGGAGGAGCTGGTGGCGCGCGACTTCACCGCCGACCCCGGTTGGGCGCTCGCCTACGCGGACCAGCTCGACCGTGCCGTGGCGGCCTGGTCGGACCCGGCCGCCTGGGAGGGGGAGATCGATCTGGGCGGGATGTCGGTGTCGGCGGCATCGGTCGCCCGGATGGTGGTCAAGGAGATGGTGCTCCACGGCTGGGACGTCGCCCGGGCCACCGGCCGGCAGGCGGACGTCGACGACGATCTGGCCCGTCTGGTTCTCACGGTGGTCGAGGAGAACGCCGAGATCTACCGCCAGTACGGCGGCTTCGCCGAGGCGGTGCCGGTGCCCGCCACCGCCTCGTCCCTCGACCGCGCCCTCGCCGCCTCCGGCCGCGACCCGGGCTGGGAGCGTTCCACGGGCTGAGTTCCCGACGCCCGCCGTCGGTACGGCGGGCGAACCGGCGGCGGATGAACCGACGGCGGGCGAACCGACGGCGGGCGAACCGACGGCGCTCGCAGCGGCCCTCGCGCGGCCACGAGCGGCGTGAGCCACCGGAAGCCGACCGGACGCTCCCGCCCGGGCGTCGTGTTCCACCGCGGCTGAGACCCGCAAGCTGAGCCACGGCACAGGCCCGGGGCCGTGGTGCGCCCCGGGCCAGGGCAGGACGCCCGGGCCAGGGGTCGCTAGGCGACCTGCCCACCCGCGTTGCGGATCAGTCGCTGGAGCACCTTCACGGCGGTGACGTAGTCCGCGTCGTCGATGCCTTCGTGGAGGGCGGCACGGATCGCGGGGGCGTTGCGCGCCAGGTCCACGCGGGCCCGCTCCCCCTCCTCGGTGAGCCGGAGCCGGTCCCCGGTGTCCCCGCTCAGCCAGCCGCGCTCCAGGAGCACCGCGGCCTCCGCCGCCAGATCGTCCTCGGGCCGGAGGTACGAGGCCATCGCCTCCCGCAGTTCGGACAGTGCCATACTCGCGCCGTCGGGCGAGATGTCGTTCACCGACAGATTGCGCAGCAGCCAGAACTGCGGCTGCGTGTAGCCCTTCTCGGCCTGCCGGGCCCGGGTGAACGCGATGAGCGACTCGTAGGCGACACCGGTCCAGTACGCGGCGGGCTGGCCGGCGAGTTCGGCGTCGGACATCTGCTGGGTCGTCATGGGGTGCCCCCTCGTGCTGTTCAGGTGGAATCCGCGGGCCCGGCACCTGCCGGGCGGGTCATACGAAGACCGTAGAACCTCAAGTCCAGTTGAAGGCAAGCCGGCCCGCGGTGCGGGCACCCGGGTCGGTCCCTACCTGGCCGTCGGCCTCGTCCTGGCCGTGCTCACCACGGGTTACCAGGTGTGGGCGGCGCTGGGGACGGCGCCCTACCCCCACTTCCGCGAACCGACGTTCCTCTACGCGCTCTACAACGCGGTGGAGAGCCCGGCCGGATCGATCGGCTTGGCGCTGCTGCTGCTCGCCCGGATCGAACGCAGCTGGCTGCTCCTCGCCATCACCTGCGCCTACCTGGCCTGCTGCTCGACTTCGACAACCGGCCCGCCGCCTCCGCGTGGGGCGGCCGGGACCTCCTGTTCTCGGGGGGCGTGCTGCTGCTCGGCAGTGCCGTCCTCGCCCTGCGGCAGCGGTTCCAGAGCCGGTCAGCCGGATGAGCGAGCATCCCACCAGCAGCCTCGACGACGTCGTGCACCAACGGGTGCGCCTGGGCATCCTCGCGGTGGCCAAGGAAGCCCGGCGGGTGGAGTTCACCTTCCTGCGCGACACGCTCGGTCTCACCGCCGGCAACCTCCCCCAGCACCTCGGTGTCCTGGAGAAGGCGGGCCTGGTCACGATCGACAAGGGCTACGAGGGCAGACGCGCCCGCACCTGGATCCCTCTCACCAAGGCGGGCAAGCAGGCGCTGCACGACGAGGTCACGGCGCTCAAGACGCTGATCCGGCAACTCGAAGGACCAGCGGCGCTTCCGGGGCCCCAGGAGCATGACGGACACGACGCGCAAGCCCGTCCGGCGGAGGACGGCACTCCGTAGCGACGGCACAAGACTCTGCCGCGCGCCGCGAGCCGGGTGGCCGCCCGCTCTCCCCTGCCCGGTCGGGGCGACAGGCCACGGCCGGGCGCCCCGACCACCGGGCCCGGACGGGGGGTGTTGCAGATGCCGTAGCGGCATGTGGTGTCGTCGAGGGCACCACAGCACGAAAGGCCCTGTCCGCGATGTACTCCTCGTTCACGCCTCCTCGCCAGGTCATGATCGGTGACGCCACCCGTTTCGGACAAAGCCCGGCGGTTACTGTCAGTACCCGTGCGCTGCGGATAGAGTGACGGGGCCGCGGCGTCACACCGAGGGGCACGGGGCCCGGTCGGCAGCAGCACGCGGTGGAGGACTACGCGTGTGATCACAGCACCCCCGGTGAAGGCCGCGGACGTGTTCCGGGTCAAGCCCTACACGCGCCACTGCGAGGTCATCCACGACGAGGGCGCGCACGCCGTCATCGGCGTCTCGCCCGGCAACAGCTACTTCTCCGCCCAGCGCCTGCACGACCTCGCCGCCTGGGGCCTGGACCATTACGGCCGGGTCGACTTCGTCTACACCGACCTCCACGTGGCCGAGATGTACGAGGCGTGCGGGTACGGCCCCGACGACGCCCGCAGAAAGGCGGCGAAGAACCTGCGGAGCGTTCGGGCGAAGGTCCGCGACGCCGTGACGACGGCGGATCCGGGACAGACGCGGCTGCACTGGCGGCCCATGTCCGACTTCCGCGCCAACACCGCCTACCAGGAGATCCACCGGCAGCTGACGCGCCGCCTTGAGACGGACGCCGACCTGCGCCGGGCCTGCGACGACCTGGTGAGCCGGTTCCTGACCGCACGGGGGCAGGAACCCACCGAACGTCAGCGCGCCGTGTGCCTGGAGTACGTGTGCGCCGAGGCGCCGCTGTTCCTCGACACCCCCGCGATCATCGGCGTGCCGTCCTCGCTCAACTGCTACCACCAACTCCTGCCACTCGCTGAACTCCTGTACGCCCGGGGCGCCGGCCTGCGCGCCTCCCGCAACCAGGGCCACGCCATCGTCACCCCCGCCGGAGGAGCCCACGCATGAGCACGACCACCACGACCGGGCACCCGGCCGTCGCCGGCCCCGACCTGCTCGACTTCCCGTTCTCCCGGGACGGCACCCGGCTCCCCGCCGACCTGGCGCGGCTGCGCGCGGCCACCCCGGTCCGGCGGGTGCGCACGATCGCCGGGGACGAGGCCTGGCTGGTGTCCTCGTACCGGCTGTGCAAGCAGGTCCTGACGGACGACCGGTTCTCGCTGAAGGACACCTCGGCCCCGGGCGTGCCCCGCCAGTACGCCCTGACGATCCCGCCCGAGGTCGTCAACAACATGGGCAACATCACCGGCGCCGGACTGCGCCGAGCGGTGCTGAAGGCGCTGAACCCGAAGTCGCCGGGGCTGGTGCGGTGGCTGCGCCAGGAGGCCGAGCGGCTCGTCGACGGGCTCGTCGCGGACGGCCCCACGGCCGACCTGCGCGGCGCGTTCTGCGAGCCGTACTCCGCGGGGCTGCACTGCCGCATCCTCGGCATTCCGCAGAGCGAGGGCCGCGCGTTCCTGCGCAGCCTGGACATCGCCTTCATGAACTCGGCCTGCCCGATCGCCGGCGCCGCGATCAACTGGGATCGCGACATCGCCCGCATGACCGTCCTGCTGGACGACCCCGCCACCTCCGGCCTGGTGGGCGAACTCTCCGCCCTGCGCGAGGACCCGGACTACGCGCACCTGACCGACGAGATGCTGGCCACCGTCGGCGTCACCATGTTCGGCGCCGGCACCGTCTCCACCTCCGGCTTCCTCACCATGGCCCTGGTCCACCTCCTCACCCACCGCGACACCTGGCACCTGTTGTGCGACCGCCGCGACCTGCTCGACGCGGGCGTGGAGGAACTGCTGCGGGTGAACCTCTCCATCGGAGATGCCCTGCCCCGGCTCGCACTCGCCGACGTGCGGCTCGGCGATGTCGACGTCCAACAGGGGGAGTTGGTCCTGGTACTGGTCGAGGGCGCGAACTTCGACCCGGAGGAATTCCCTGACCCGCACCGCTTCGACCTCGACCGCGCCAACGCCGCCGACCACCTCTCCTTCGGCGGCGGTTCCCACTACTGCCCCGCCACCGCGCTCGGACGCGTCCACGCCCGGATCGCCCTGGAGACCCTGCTCGACCGGCTGCCGGACCTCGAACTCGCCGTCCCCGTCGCTCAACTGGTCTGGCGGACGGGCTTCATGAAGCGGATTCCCGAACGGCTCCCGGTGATGTGGTAGGCGGGGCCGCCGCCTCCGCGGCCCACCATCGGTCCGGGCCCGGCGTGACCGCGGTCAGCCGGACTCCGCGGTGCCGATTCCTGCGAGTGGTTCCAGGTGCCCCCGGAGATCGGAGGGGATCGTCCACCATCAACACCCCAAAATGGTGCAACTGTGCTTTGACGGCAGGTCATCGGGCATCAGAAGCGGAATTGGGCAAACGCATTGGTGGGACATGGCCGAAAGTCGACCGGGAGAGGTTTCCCGAACGATTCCGGAAACCTCCTGGAGCTGGAGATTGCTGGTACTTTACGCAGGCTCCGTCGTCGTTCAACTCCCTTGACGGCATTGCGGAATCATCTTGGTCCCGCCAGGATCGAAGGATCTGCCTTGATCGAAATCCCGCATCAGCACGTGGCCGGCGCCTCCCCGGCGCCGCCCGCCCGCAGCGGGCCCCGCGTCCCCGCCGGCCGCGCGGGCCACCTCCGGAGCGGCATCGTCGGATGCCGCTTCGTCGCTTCCGGTACGACCGGCCACCTCTCCATGAGACCGCCGGACGCCCGCGGGCAGCTGGACCGATGACCCTTCCGTCGGCGCCGAACCGGCCCCGGCCGACCAGGAAACGCGGGTGAACACGGGCCCGATCCGGTCGAACCGGTCGGCGAAAGCCTGCCCGGGGGAAACGCCCGGCCCTGGTCGAACTCCGCATCCCCGGATGATTCGGGCCCGCAGGGCCGCCGCCGTGCGGGACCGGCACCGAGCACCTCCATTCGACCCGGAAGAAACGGTAGGGAAAGGTCAGAACGACGGCGTACTTCGCACGCGATCACGCCCGGTACGGACGACCCGGGCGGTCACGGCCGTCGCCCTGGCCGGGCTCCGCAGACGGACGGGTCCGCTCCAGCCGGGCCGGTCACGTCCGGCCGGCCCCCGTTCCGGCACCCCCGCAGGTGCTTCACCGCGATGCCGACCGCCCCGCGGACCCACCCACTCACCCGAAAGGCACTCCCATGCCCCGCAAGGCCCCATCCCGTTCCCGGCGGGCCGGCGTTCTGGCCGCGGCCCTGGCCGCCGGCACGCTGAGCACCCTCGTCCCGGCGGCAGCCGTGGTCGGTGACCCCGCTGCGGAGAACTCCTACGCCTTCACCGCGCGTCTGGTGATCGGCGAGGGCGAACGCGCGTGCACCGGCGCGCTCGTCGACCCGTACTGGATCGTCACCGCCGCGTCCTGCTTCGCCGACGACCCCGCCCAGCCGGCCACCCTCCCCGCGGGCCCGCCCGCCCGCAGGACCACCGCCACCATAGGCCGCACCACCTCCGCCGCCACGGGCCAGGTCCGCGACATCGCCGAACTCGCCCCCCGCACCGACCGCGACCTCGTCCTCGCCCGCCTGGCCGCCCCCGTCACCGACATCGCCCCGGTGGCGGTGGCCACCGGGGCGCCCGCCGCCGGAGAGGAGCTGACGGTCGCGGGCTTCGGCCGGACCAGGACCGAGTGGGTGCCGGACCGGCTCCACAGCGCCCTGTTCACCGTCGCCACCGTCGACCCGGCCGGCCTCGGCATCACCCCCAAGGCCCCGGCCGACGCCGCCGTCTGCAAGGGCGACACCGGCGGACCCGCCCTGCGCCGCGTCGGCGACCGCTACGAACTCGCCGCCCTCTCCAGCCGCTCCTGGCAGAACAACTGCCTCGGCGCCGCCCCGACCACCCACACCGGCGCCTACGAGACCCGCACCGACGACCTCGGCGGCTGGATCCAGCAGACCGTCTCCGCCTGGTCCGCCCTGGTCGCGGGCCGCTCCGGGAGCCGCAACACCGTCTACAACCCCGACACGAAGACGGCCGAGATCTTCGCCCTGCGCACCGACGGCGCCCTCATCCACGCCTACGACACCAACGGCGAAGGCTGGAACGGCTGGCACCTGATCGGGCCCGGCGCACGGTTCGTCGGCACGCCGGCCGTCGTCCACAACCCCGTCACCCACACGCTCGACCTCTTCGCCGTCGGCACCGACGGGTCCATGTACCGCACCGCCTGGAGCCGCGCGACCGGCTGGCAGCCGTGGACGACGGCCGGTGACTGGAAGTACGGCGGTTCCCCCACCACGGTCTACAACCCGGACACCAGGACGGCCGAGGTGTTCGCCCTGCGCACCGACGGTGTCATGGCCCACCTCTACAACACCGACGGCGCGGGCTGGGACGGCCCGTTCACCCTCAACCCCTCGGGCGCGTTCGTCGGCACGCCGGCCGTCGTCCACGACCCCGTCACCCACACGCTCGACCTCTTCGCCGTCGGCACCGACGGGTCCATGTACCGGGCCGCCTGGAGCCGAGCCGCCGGCTGGACGCCCTGGATCCTGACCGGTGACTGGAAGTACGGCGGCTCCCCCACCACGGTCCACAACCCGGACACCAGGACGGCCGAGGTGTTCGCCCTGCGCACCGACGGCGTCATGGCCCACCTCTACAACACCGACGGCGCGGGCTGGGACGGCCCGTTCACCCTCAACCCCGGCGGCAGGTTCACCGGCGTGCCGAGTGTCCTCCACAATCCGGTGACCCACACGCTCGAGGTGTTCGCGGTCGGTACCGACGGGTCGATGTACCGCGCGACGTGGAACCCTGCCACCGGTTGGGGCCCTTGGGCCGTCACCGGCGCCTGGAACTTCCGCAACTCCCCGTCCGCGGTCTACGACCCGGGCACCAGGACCGCCGAACTCTTCGGCCAGGGCACCGACGGCGTGATGGCCCACGCCGCCGACCCGGCCGGCGGAGGCTGGACCGGCTGGTCCGTGGTCGGCCGGATCCCCACGACCGGCTGACGGTGAGGGCCCGGCGCCGTGCGGCTCGCCCTCACGTCGGGGG